>JAACDH010000441.1 GCA_009936995.1 Rhodobacterales bacterium | reverse complement strand
GCGCAGCAACTCGCAGCAGACGCAAAGTCCCACGCCCGGGCAGCACAAGCAGCCACCGTTCCCGTGCTAAATACAGCCGGTGCCGCTGCCTAGGCAGTGGGCGAGCTGGACGCTCTTCGAGGCGAAGCACGGGTGCTGGCTTCGTCCGTCCGTCGCGCCGCCACCCGAGCCCAGCAGCAACTCGATAAGCTGACGGCAGCGCTGGTGGATATTCGCAGCCCAGCGCCTCGTGCACAGCACAGTGAGGTGACCGCCGCCACCGAGCGCCTGCGAGACGCAGCGACCACCCTCGAGGCTTCCGCAAACACACTGGCCGCCGACAACCCGGTCGTCGAATTCGCTACCCTCGAAGCCGCCATCAAAGAAGCGCTTCTCGACGTAGATTTCGTAAATCGACGAACCCACCTCGCCCGGCAAGCGGCCCAAGGCGAGCTCGCCGCCCTCAAAGCCCAAGAGGCCCGCCAAACCGCCCTCAAGAGCGCCGTTACGTCCGCCATTCAGGCCGCACAAATCTGCCGCACCTTCGCCGACACGGCCCAGGCCGAGTGCGCCGAGCAGGCCATGGAGCTCCGGTCGACAGGCCTGCCCAAGGTCCTCGAACTTCTCGCAGCCGCCGAAGAGATTGTTGACATCGCTCTCTTCCAAGCCGGAGAGGCCGAGGCCTCAGCCAAGTGGGCAGCCGACGAGGACAACCTCGATGACGCCATGGCCCATGCATCCACCGCCGAAAGCTTCGCCGAACGCATTCGCCAAGACCTCCCCGAAGCCACCGAAGCGCTAAACGAGGCGCAAGAACTCGCCCACGTGCAGCTCGCCGAGCTCAACGCGCGCCGCAGCGCCGCAGCATCGGCACACCAAAAGGGATTGGCCGCGCATCAAGTCATGACAGAGGCCTTTGCCGCGTGCGGGGCGGTCGCCAACCGACCCGACGCCGGCATCGTACGGGCTTGCGCTCTTCTGTCCGAACTCAAACCACTAGCGCACGAGCAACACCAACAACTCCAGGCCGTCAACGAGCGGGTCCAGCACAGCACCGACGTGAAAGAGGCGCAGTCTGGCGTCGATTCGGCCCTTCACCTCGCCCACAGCCTGCTCGCTCTGAAGAGCCAGGCCGACGACCGACTTGACGCCCTTCGCCGGGCTATCAACACCGCCGACGCCCAAGCCAACGCCCTCTTGGCAGCAATCGAACGAGCCAACCAATGGCAGTCACAGGCAACCGAATCCAGTGAGACCCTTCACGAACAGCACCTGCGTCTGGCACAAAACATCATCGACCACAATGCGACCTCGGACGAGGTCGAGACCCATCGCTTCACCCTCACGACCATCCAGGAAGAAGCCAAGGGGCACGCAGCGGAAGTGCTCATCGCCGCTCGAGGCGTTCAAGAGGCGCCAACGCCCGAGGCCGCGGACGCCCACCTCGCCAGTCTTCGCAGCGCACTCGAGTCCCTAGACCACTGCCGCGATCGAGCCGTCGATTCCGCAAACGCAGGTATCGCGGCCGCCGAGCGCGAAGCACAAGAACGTCGTGAAGACGATATTCGGGCCAGAGGTGAGGCCAGCCAACGAGCCGCCGAACACCTGGTTCAGCTCACCGCGCTGGTAGAACGCAGCGTCTGCGCACGAGAAGATGCCGCTGACGCGCTCCAAGCGGCCACCTCCCCAACCGCACAGGTTGCCAAACAACATGCCGATCGGCACCACGAGCGTCTTCTCGCGGCGGTTCAAGCCGCGCTCTCCTCGGCAGACGAAGCCGCAAACGCCCCAGACGCTGGTAGCGCCGAAGAAGCCAATCTCCGCGCTGCGCGTGCCGCAGAGCTTGGGATCTCCGCCGCCAAAGCCGCGGAAGAGGCCCTGCACAAAGTGCTCGATCACCACCGCTTCGCCGCCGAGGCCGCCCAGGCACTCACAGGAATGCAGTCCGAAGCTGCATCCTTGACCAAAGTGGCCGCTGAACTGGTGGGCCAAGCCCGAGAAGAAGCGCGGTTCATTCTCAAGCTCGACGTAGATATTCACCGCAGGAAGGCCCTGGCCGGAGATGCGGGAGAACAAGTCAAGACCGCCGAGCGCGCGGCCGCCAAGCTCGCGGCCACTACCGCCATGATGGCCGACGAGAGCGACCCCGACGAAGCCCAAGGGCTGCTGCAGATCTGCCGAGCCACCGTCCAACGTATCGAGAAAAAGGTAGAGTTCATCCGCGGCCTGGTCAACCGCGCCAGAGAACAAGCCGTGGCCGAGGCAGCCGAGGCAGCCAAAGCGCTCACGGACGCCCGCGCCAGCGCCGACGAGCCCCTCAAGCAGTCTATACGGGCCGCGGCACAGGCCGCCAGCCTCCTTGAGTCCGCACAACGCGACCTACCATCCTCTCCCGACTCCTCAGTGGTCGACGCCTACGAAGAGCTGAAGGCCGCCGTCGTTCGGTCCACCGCCTGCGCGGAAGACGCTCGGATCGAACGCACGGAAAATCAAAATATCGACGACCTCGAAGCACTAAGAGTTCGCAAAACCAAGCTCGGAAGCATCGCCACCGAGTCGGATGCGCTGCTGGCGGATGTGATTCAAGCTGTCGACGCCCTCACAGCCGCCACCCAAGCCTCGGTTCAGCTCCGCATCGCCCTCACCGCAACCCATGCATCCGAACAGATACTGGTGCGCCAGATCCGTGACGCCGCGCTTCAGACCAAGGCCGTCAGTGACGAACTTGGCGCCTGGTTTAGCGCGGTCGCCCAACCCGGCGCTCCTGCCCAGGCCGCCATCAAAGAGGTGATTCTGCACGCCATGTCCGCCGAAAAGGCGGCCCAAGACAGCGCCACGCTCACCAAGGCCATCGCCCAGTCCAAGTCAGAATCCAGTGCTCGCGCCGTCGCCCTGACCAATCACCTCAACCAAGTCATCGAGCACCTTGGCAAAGTGGTTTCGTTCGAGCAAGGCTGTCGCAAAGCTGTCGTCGACGAAGAACAGCGACGGGCGAAAGCACAGGAAGAGCTTGAGGCGAAACGACGCGAAGAAGCCGCCCAAAAACTGGCTAAAGAGGCGCACGCGCAGCAGATGCAGGCAAAAGACGCTTCGAAGGATCGCTCCAATCGCCTGGGCGCTCGGCGCCGTCGGTTCCTCGAGAGGCGAGGCCGATCCCCTGAAGGTCCACCATCGGAACCCATCGTCGCTCCCGATGTTGACACGCCAAGAGCCCGGAAATGGGTCCGCCAAAATAAAGGCGCGGCAACCGACGCACCCGCGAAGGCCAAGGGTCGCCCTCGGCCCGCTAGAGGGTCTGGGGCCTCCGCACCCGAACCTAAATCAAACCGTGCCGAATCGACTACCGGAGCCGACGCACTACTGCAGAGGCTTCGGGACCGCGCCAAGAAGGACTAATACGTCTCGTTCTGCCCTTGAACTCTATACACCACAACCGATGAATAACTTGAAGAGGTGATCGCGTGCGATGGATTGAACTCGGCCCCTCGGTGGCCACCGGAATTCCACAGGTCCTCGTCGAGGCCATCCAGCGGCACAGTCCTGTCAGCCTTTTAATGCATGGTCCATTGGGCACACAGGCCGGACACTTCTACAAGCTCGCCGAGGACGGGTTGGTGGTCGAGCTGCCCGACTCCGACGGAATCGACTTATCCCCAGGCGCTGTGCTCACCGTCAGCTTCCTGTTTCAACATCGAGTCGCCGTGTTCATGAGCACCATAGTGCATCAACGTCACGAACAGGACAGGACGCTGGTCACCCTCAGCTTACCCCATGGCGTCATGGCCGAAATGCGCGCTCATCCTCGGATACGCGCCGGAAAGGGATCTGAACTACGAGCACTCGTCCGCGTCAACGAGGGGATCTGGGAACCTTGGGTCGGCGACGTAAGCATCGGCGGGGCTCGGCTCTGCTTTGATCGCGCCGCACCCAAGTGGACCATCGGAACACTCCTTAGGATCGATCTAGCCCTACACCACGAGAAGGCTACCGTGGTGGGCATGATTATCCGTCGCGAACCCACGGCCGTGGGAATTCGGTTTCAACCCATCGCCGACCACAGCGCCGAGGCAGACGACCTCCAACGCCTATTGGCCTATTTGGAGGCCATCCAAGCCGCGAGTCCAATGACCATGAGCAGCTAGACGCCTACTCGACCGGACACTTCGAACCGGCCTTCGCGAGCTCGCCCATTTTGACCAGCGTATCGGCTAAGGATCCTGCGGCAAAGTTACTCGCCATACCCGCTGGGATGTTGCCACCGGGATCGGACCAAGTGTAATACTCGACCAGGGTGTGCTCACCATCCAGATCGATAAGCAACCAAGAGCCGGTGGTAAACGCCAACGACATGCCCGACGACATCCAACTCTGTGAGGTTGCCGACGTGGGACGTTCGTCAATGCTGTCCCAACGCACCTCCCGCATCCGCCCACCGCTAGCATCTGACAACGGCTGATTCTGCGTCTGCTTCACTACCCACCAACGATTCGTGACGAACGAGACTGGTAAATACTGAAGCACCTTTCTGCCCGACTTACAGTTTTCGCCCTCGAAAACCTCGATGTAGCTAAGTTTGGTCCACGATACCTTTGACGACTCATCGTTGATGGCCGCCCACATTTGGCCAATGGACGCGTCGGCCACGGTGACCGCCACAGCCTTCTTCGCCTTGTGTCCCTGAACGACGGTCAACCCACTGGGGGTAGAGCCGTTGGCGGCGTCCACATAAAATGTCGGCTCGATCGGCGGCGCATCTTGGGACAACCGCTGGGCACGCAAAGGTGCGACCTCGGTCAGTCGTTTCTCGACCAGATTTATGTCGACCGTGGCCGCGGATGCCGACAGCAATAGAGAAGCGAGCAGCATTCAGACCTCAAACGAACGTTTTAGGCACCATAGCCCTTCGTTGGTTACGTCGGAGGCTAAAAAAACATTCCGAGCTCAAGACGGCCCGCTTCACTCATGCGATCCGGCGTCCATGGCGGATCAAAAACCAACTCGATGAGCGCTCCGCGAACCCCGGGGACGTTGCGAACCTGTGCTTCGACATCGTCCGCAAGCACCTGGCCCATACCGCAGCCCGGCGCCGTCAGCGTCATGATAACGTTGATCTGGTGACCACCCTCACCATGCGGGGCCACCTCGACGTCGTAGATGAGGCCAAGGTCGACCACATTGAGCGGAATCTCAGGATCGAAACAGTTCTTGAGCGCTGCCCAAACGGTCTCGGGCTCGACGCTGACGTCGGGGTCGACCTCGTTGGCATCAGCGATGATCAGCGCCTCTTTGCCGATGGCGTCGCCGTCACGGGCGTTGAGCCGGACCAAACGACCCGTGTCGAGCTGAATCGTGTAGTTTCCACCCAACACTTGGGTGATCCAGCCACGACCGCCGTTTTCGACGGGAATTTCGTACCCATCAGGAATCAGCACCACCCGGCAGCCACGAGTGAAGGTGACCTCTTCCATGGCGTGCGCCATTTGACCCTCCAAGAGAAGCCCTGCTAACCCAATTCGCGTTCGAAACCAAGCGACTCGCAGCGATTGCCACGAGTCGATGGATTGAGCGGACAGACAGGTCGCATAAGCAACCCGCTGTTCACTCGATGTGCACCAATTACTTGGTGACGGCTTCTACAGCTTCTACGGCTTCGCCAGCGGCGTCGCCAGCGGCGTCAACGGCGTCGCCAGCGACGTCGCCAGCGGCAGCAGCACCAGCTTCGGCAGCGACACCAGCAGCAGCGCCAGCAGCAGCGGACGGATCCGCAGCTAACGCACCCAATGCCTTAATGACGTCTGGAGCGGAACCGAGAGCACCCGTAACAGCGCCCACGGCCCCGCCGATCGCGCCAACAGCCTTGGGAAGCTTCATGGCGTCAGCGGGCTCAAGGGTCTACTTGAGACTATCGGGAAGTGCTTGACCTTCGGTAACAAGCGCTTCTCCATCCGCGACAACCTTGTCGAGCATGTCAGCGAGGGTGGGAACCGCCGCGATGGCGTCAGCGTTGCCAGCGCCGACTTCGGCAACGATGTATTCCGCGAACACGACGGCTGCTTGAATGCCATACGCCTTGGCGAGGTACTCATCGACGGAAGCGATACCAGCGGACGTGACACGAACGCGGTAATCGTCGGTTGCGAAGGGGTTGGCGTCGCCGTCCCACTTCGAGAAGGAAGCGTCAAGAGCGGAAGGCTCGAATGGCGTGGAGTTTGCGTCGGCTTTGGCTTGCGCCTTGGCCTTCTTTTCACAAGCCTTCATTTCTTTCTTGTCTTCGATTCCATCACAGCCAGCTTGTGCGACCGGGGCAGCGAGCGCGAGCGCGATGGCTGCGGCTACAACTTTGATATTCATAAGGGCCTCTCTCCAGCGGTAGGCATTCACGGGTACATCCCGAGCGGCCCGAACGTAACTCCATAGGTGTAGAAAATGCAAGTTCCCTGGAGAAAACTAAAAAAATCAGCCGTCATGTAGGGGCTGATACCAGGCTAGACCCGCCGAAAATGACGGACCGATGAATTGCTTGCGAGACCGCTTTAAATCTCCCTTAGCAGCCCAATTCACCAAATCCCGCGTTCGTAAGATGAGCCCGTAAGATGTATTCTCGATCAAGAAGGGCCGGAATAGGGCAACAGAGCGCACGAATGGCCGTTCGCTGAGAGGGCTGAGGTCCAAGACTCAGCGAAAAACTCAAGAGAGACGACATCGGCCGTAGGATGTTGTCCCGCGCAGCAGCGCGATGGACAGACCGCCCGATGCTAGCTCTCGGAGAACGTCCAACTGTCGAACTCAGTGAAGTAGAAGTAAGGCGTAATCGTATTGCCACGAACCTCGAGACGCCAAGCGCTCTGGGTGTCGAGCTTCCAGAGGAACAAGTACGGGAGTTCTTCGGCCAAGTGGACATGCAGTGCATGGTACGCGTCTTGGGCCTCGGTGTCGGTCTTCGCCGCCTCGTAGGCCTCGGTGAGTTCGTCCACCTTGGGATCCGAGTAGCCGAAGATGTTCATCAGGCCCTTGCCGTCCTTTCGGGTCTCGAAAAGCGGACTGACGTTCTCGACCACACCAAAGGACCACTTGCCAATGAGAATATCGAAGTCGCCCAATTCGCCGGAGACCGCCTTATTACTCCAGTCGTCGGCCGACACTTTGTACACTTGGCGGCCAAATCCACCACTCTGAAGCTGGTTACCGATTTGGTTGAGCAGGTCGCGGGCCTCGAGATCGAGGGGCGCAGCCATGCCGATCTTCAACGACACCGCCTCGCCATCAATGGTCCACACGCCGTGCTGCTCGACGGCGCCTGTGGCGACCATCATCTCACGGGATTTACCTATATCGGACCGTTCACGAACCTTTACGCTACGATTGTAGTAGGAAGAGGACGGGATGAACGGGCCACTAATAAACTGGCAGGGCTGGACGATATCGTCGGGGTCGTAGCCCATGGTGAGCCGACGCAATTCAAAACGGTCAACGGTGGCGTCGACGGCCTGGCGGACCTCTTTGCGGGCCAACAACGGCCGATTGGTGTTCAGCGCAGCGAACCACCAAGAGCGAAGTTGGTAGGCTTTGAGCGCTACATCGTCGGTGCTGGCGACGTCGGAACGAAGCGGAGGCGCCACGCTAATCAGCCCTTGAACACCGCCATTCAGCAGTGTGCGGACCTGAACCAGCGGGTCGCCGCCCTCGGCCATGCTCATGACGCCAATTGCCGCGTTGTGGTGCCCGTTAGGGGTAGCCGTGAACTTGACCTCTCGACGCCCCTTGGAGCCCTTCATGGGACCCGTTCCAATGGGACGAACCGCAAATTCGTGGTCGGGTTGGATGTTGGGATCGCCCTGAAATACGTGTTTGGGCATTACCGAAAAGCCCAGTCGTTCAGTGGGATTATAGAACTTCTTGGTGAAGGTGATGGTGGCGCTATTTTCCTTCTTATTGTAAACACAGCCCGCGAGAACTTCGCGATAAACTTTGGCCAACGGAGAGGCTGATTCAGGGTAAAGCAGTGTTTCAATAGTGAAGCAGACGTCGTCAGCAGTGAGCTCGACGCCATCGTGCCAGTTGATGCCCGACTTCAGGTACAGCTTGAGGCCCAGTCCGGCGTCGACGCGCTCATGGTGGTCGACCAGACGACTCTTGACCTCGCTGGTGACGGCGGACCGGTAGTACAGTCGATCGAATACCAGCTCATGGGCGCGCCGGTCGACCATAGACCGTGCGAACAGTGGATTCATGGTCGAAGGCAGTGATTCCTCGTAATACGAGATGGACGAGCCGGTAGTTCCGGCGACCAGAGCGAGGAGTCCGAGGGTAGTAAACAGTTGGCGCATGCGCTTTGTCCCTAAAGGCTAGGACGACAGCGTAGCGCAATTCGCCGAACATTTGGGCGATGAGGTCATCCGCCGCCGCGATGGCCACGTCTCACTGTCCAGTCGTATCCAATTGAGATACGACCGCCGCGCACAACGGAGAATGGCATGCGTGTGCTGGAGTTGTTCAGCGGAATCGGAGGCGCGGCACAGGCCCTGCCGAAAAGTGCGCAAGTGGTGTGCGCGGTGGACCAAAATGTTTACGCGCGATCCGTGTACAAGGCTAATTATCCCGGTCACCGGATCGAGGCCTGGAACCTAGCCACCCTGTGGGCCTCGAAGCTGGAGCGACTCAACGCCGACCTGTGGTGGATGTCACCGCCCTGCCAACCGTTCACCGTCCGCGGGATTCAGCGCGACCTCGACGATCGACGCTGCGAGCCTCTCAAGAGAGTGATGACGTTGATTCCACAGCTTCGGCCTCCGCGAATCGCCCTTGAGAACGTAGTTCCCTTCGCCGAGAGTCGCGCCCATGCTCAGCTTCAAGAGGTGTTGTCCAAGGCCGGATATCGCGTTCGCACTCGGTTCTTGTGCCCAACCGAGCTCGGCATTCCCATGCAACGACCCAGATTTTACCTGATCGCGAGCCTGAATCCCCTCCCCGACTGGTGGCCTCTCCGCTCTCGCCCGCGCCGATTGGAGTCTTACTTAGATGAGGCGCCGGCTCCGGAAACGGAGGTATCGCCAGCGCTCCTCAAAAGATACGCGGATGCGTTGCCGATCTCAGATACCCGCGCATTTCCCCGCGCATGCGTGTTCACCTCTGCTTATGGAAAATCACCCGTCTATGCAGGGAGCTACTGGCGAGATCACAGAGGCATACGCAGATTCAGCCATCGAGAAATTCTGCGACTCCTTGGTTTTTCAAGCGACTTTCAACTCACAGACGACCTTCCTGCGAAGCGCCCCTACGCGCTCATCGGCAACAGCTTATCGGTAGACGCCGTTCGGGTTATTTTGGCGCCGCTTTTTACAAACAGGGCATAATCCAAGCGTGAAGCGGCTCCACCCAATCGTTCTTCTACTGCCCGCAGCGCTCAGCTCATTGGCCTGCACCGGCGTCATCGACAGCTTTGTAGCCGAGCTGCCCAGAGGCGACGTCACCCTCACCGATCTTCGGGGAGATGGCTGCGGCCAATGGTCGGGGAGCGCGGTTGTTCCCCGTCACCTTCGTTCTTGGCAACTGCGAATCGAAGACCAGAGCGGCTACCTCCACACGTTCGAAGTCCCTCGCAATACCCATAAAATCACGATCCGAGGTCAGTCCGTCGCCAACCACCAGGTCGCCCTCACGCCGCTCCTGGGCAACAGCGCCACCGCCACTATCCAGATTCCCGCCAGCACCGCTCTCGCCAGGCTCGAGCCCTCTAAGCGACCCCCACCATTCGGCGACGTTCCACCGCAAACCGTCGTTGTGGTCGCCGACTGTCCCGCTGACTCGCTGCGCGTCAGCGTCTCTCTGAGCGACATTCCTCTGACCACCAGCGAACTCGACCAACAATTTCAGGCCACATTCCAGGTACCCGTAGGCATTTTCGAGGGAAGCTACCCCATTCAACTCACCGTTCACGGCTCCAAAGGACCCCTGAACACACGCTTCGACAAGCTGGTGATCGGTCCGCCCTGCGTCGACCTCGACAAAGACGGTGTACAAGCCTGCGATGGCGACTGTAACGACGCGGATCCCACTGTGCATCCCGGCCAAACCGAGGTGCAAGGCGACGGCATCGACAACAACTGCGATGGTATCAACGGCCTGGATGAAGACGGCGACGGCGCCGAGTCCACGGCGGCGGGCGGCACTGACTGCGATGACGCCAACCCTTGGGTCTACGGCGGACAGGTCTCCCCGCCCGACGCAGACAGCGACGGCGCCTACCCCTGGACCAAACTGGACTGGAACTGCGACGGACAGGTCACCCAAGCCCCTGGTGCGTTCGACTGCGACGACCAAAACCCCGCCGTTCCCACCGAAGAACACCCCGACCCCAACGGCATCGACGACGACTGCGACGGCATCGTTGACGAGAACACCATCGCTTACGACGACGACGGCGATGGCCAAACAGAGCAGGAGGGCGACTGCAACGACGCCGATGCTACCGTCTTACCCGGCGCGACTGAGCTACCCGACTGCAAAGACAATAACTGCAACGGCGACGTCGACGCAGACCTAGAACGGCCAGAACGCGACGACCGCTACGAGCCCAACGACGCCAAGGCCTATACCCTGGCCGGCGCCGTCAAAAAACGCCAATTCCTGGGCATTGACACTGGCTACAAGCCTACCCACGTCCGCCTCGACCTGGTCTCGCGCGACCGACGAGACATCGAACAGTTCAGCGTCTGGGCTCACGACGGAAACGTCGACAGCTGGCACGTCTCCATTCGGGCCGTCAGCATTGGCGACGGCCAGCGCTACGACGTAGTCATTGAAGGCGTGGGGGACAGTCTGCGCGGCCGACTAGACGGTCCGGGTAGCGTCGTTACCTATTCCGGCAGCAGTGGTCATGACGACACCGGCACCTACGTGATCAGCATTCGTGGCACCCAGGGAAACTTGGACTACTGCCCCGTTGGCGTCCAGATTTCGTCGGGCTAATCTAGGCCACACAATGTGTGCTCTGTATGCGCTAATGCGAAGCGTCGTAACGTTCGTCATCTACTCGAGATAGCCAAGATCTCGGAGCTGATCGAGTACCGCACCGCTCTCGACACGCTGAGTCGGAAGCGGATTCGCTTGAAGGGCCCAGGTCTGCACCAGACCTCGTAGACGGACCACGTCCGGTCGGCGACCCGGCCGTTTTGAGAGGTCGCGGGTCTCGTTCGGGTCGCGCACCAGATCGTACAGCTGGACGGCGTCGTCGACGGGGTTCCAGATCAGCTTCAGGGTGCCCATTCGAACGGACTTGAGTCGGTTCGCGTTTAGCCAGCCCTCGCCGGGATCGAGGGGCTTGGTGGCCTCGCTAAACAGAGGTCTGACGGCGACCCGCTCTCCGCGCACCAGGGGTGTCATGTCGACGCCATCGCTGGCGAGCGCCGGAAGATCAAACCGCGCTTGAAGCGTGGGGACGATGTCCACCGAACTAACCGGATGGGAGATCTGCAAGGGATAAACACCAGGTTCCCACCAGATTAGTGGTGTATGAACCGTCTCTTGATAGACGCCGTAGCCATGGTAAAAACGATCGGTTGGGTGGCTCCAACCCTCGCCGTGATCGGCCCAGACCACCACCAACAGATCGGTAAGGCCCCGGTCTGCGAGCCCACTAAGGAGTCTTCCGACCTCTTCGTCCACCGCCGCCACTTCGGCCGCGTACAACCCACGCAGCTCGGCCGCCCGCGGATCGTCTGGATTGGCGAGGGACAGCGCATTCGCCACCGCGCGAACTTCATCTAGCGTGGCTCGCGTGCCCGTAGCCCCCACTTGTTGCCGTCGCAGAGCGCTCGGTAGGTAGGGCTGGTGCGCGTCGAAATAGTGGGCAAATAGAAACAACCGCTGCTTGGCGCGATCGGCGTCATCGACCCAGGCGAAAACCGCGTCCGTCACCTGATCTCCGGATCGCTCCGTCTGGTTGAACAAGCCGGGTTCGCGCTGGCGATCGAAGCGGGCATCGACGTGAGAGAATCCCTGGAGAAAACCGGAGTGGCTGGCGAGGGGCATGGCGCCTAGGAACGCCGCCGTCTCGAAGCCCGAATCGCCCATTCGCTCGGCGAGCATTGCGTTTGCGTCGTTGACTCGATGCTCGTTTCGCGGAACCCCATGGTAATGTGGATAGCGCCCGGTCATTAGGGAGGTGTGGGAGGCGAGCGTCGTTGGAGCCGCGCTGGTGTGCTGAACGAAAACCACCGATTTCGCTGCGAGCGCGTCTAAATGAGGCGTGGCGCCCGTGGTGGAGCCCCACGCGCCCAGCGCATCTGCACGCACCGTGTCCATGGAGATGATCAGCACATGCTGCGGCTGCCCGTCGGGGACCGAGGCTGTCGTCGGGGGGGGGGGCGCACCACAGGCCGCGACGGCCACCCATAGGGATGGCAGGAGTCCGAGAGTTTTTTTCAGGCGCATACCGCCCCATAACCGGCATACGCCCGTCGTGAAGTGTCAGGATTAATCGCTGTGTGGGCAATTCCATAACAAACCGGGTACATACCGGCGGTCCCACAGGAGAACCACATGTTCGCCCGCGCACTCGCACTTACTATCGCCCTCGGCCTAATCGGCTGCAACGAAACCACCAACGGTGCCGCCGTCACCGACGCTGCCGCAGCGACGCCTGCGGACGCCGGAGCCCGAGGAGCCGCCCAGACCGCCACCACGGTCGTCGCGACGGTTCACGGTGAAAACATCACCCTCGCCGACGTCGACCTCAGCGCCGCCTCCGGCCTGGTCAAGGTCGACCAACAGCGCTTCGATGTGCGCTCCACCGCGCTCGACAGCCTCATCAGCGAACGCCTGTACGATGCCGAGGCCAAGTCCCGCGGCGTCACCGCCGAAGAGCTGCTCGCTGCCGAGGTCGAGGCCAAGTTCACGCCTGCAACCGACGCCGAAATCGAGGCCTTCTACAACACCAACAAGGCTCGGATGCGCGGCGACCTGTCCACCATGCGCGACCAGGTCAAGGGCTTTCTCGAGAACAAGTCCAAGCAAGATCGCTCCCTCGCGTTCGTGAACGAGCTCAAGGCCAAGGCAAACATCAAGGTCACGCTCGATCCGCCCCGCATCATCGTCGCAGCCGGTGACGGCCCACGCTACGGCAATGCGGACGCCCCCATCGAGATCATCGAGTTCTCAGACTTCCAGTGCCCCTACTGCACCCGTGGGGCCGCCACCATCGACGAAGTGAAAGAGAAGTACGGCGACAGCGTCACCGTGGTCTTCCGTCACTTCCCGCTCTCGTTCCACGACCGGGCGCCTCAAGCCGCCGCGGCCAGCATGTGTGCAAACGATCAAGGTAAGTTCTGGGAATACCATGACGTCCTGTTCGCCAACCAACGAGCCCTCCAAGACGCCGACCTCACCAGCTACGCCACCGAGCTTGGCCTGGACGCCGACAAGTTCACCGCGTGCGTGACCGAGGGTAAGTACACGGCTATGGTCGAAGCCGACACCGCTGCCGGTTCCGCTGCGGGGGTCACCGGAACGCCCGGCTTCTTCATCAACGGTCGGTTCCTGGGTGGCGCGCAGCCCATCGAGGCCTTCTCCGAAATCATCGACGCCGAACTCGCACGTCAACAGGGCTAATTCATGCGAATGCCTCCCGTATTGCTGGCCTTCGTGCTGGCCTGTACCGGGGGCGCGCAGCGTTCTCCTGGCACTGGCACCGCCGACGACTTTCCCGACATGTCGGGCCCCTCGGCGGTCACATCCTTCGCGCTGGCGCGTCTTCCCGGCGAATACGACCTCGGCCAGCCCAATCTCCCCGATGACCTCAGCGACTCATTTACGCTGACGCTCGAGGAGATCCCGAACCCGAAGCACGTCGCGCGCAAGCTCAAGGTTCTTCGGGCCAAGCTACCCTTCCCGGTCAGCAGCGAAGACCAGCGCTTTGCTCCCATCGGCCTCACCATCGAGATGGATGGCGAGGTTGTGCCCTTCTCTCGTCAGAAGGCCGCCATGACCGCCACCGCCACCTGGCGCGTCGCCGGCAAGCACATCGTGCTGGCTTACCCGACTCTCGCCAAAGAGATGACGGTCCGCTACGCCGGCATCAGCGACAGCATCAAGCGCCACAATCCTCGGGAATCCGGGCTCTCGGCCGAGGAGTTCGTTGCATACGACCTCACTTTGGACAAAGTCACTCGTCACGGCATGATTCTGCCAGCCCCCAGCACAGCCAGCTGGACACTCGATCTTCCCGATTCCGACTCGGCGCACTTCGAGACCTGGCTCGCCCTCGAGGCACCGGCGCTCTCTACGCCAAAGCCCGACGGAACCACCATTGTGGTCTCCGTGGTCAATGGCGCAGAGGTCACCGAGCTCGCCCGTAAGAAGCTCGTCCCCGGCACCAAGAACTTCGTCAAGTTTACTGCAGATCTATCAGCCTACACCGGCAAGGAGATCACGCTCCGTCTGTCTTCCGAGGTTGGCGGAAACTCCAACTTCGACTGGGCCTTCTTGGGCTCTCCCACCGTCTGGGCCGCCCCGAAGGACGACGTTCGCCGGGTGATTGTGTTGGCCATGGACACCACCCGCCCCGACCACTTTGGCGTCAACGGATACGAAGGTGGCGGCACGCCCAATATGGACCGAATCGCTGGTGAATCCGCAGTGTTTGAGAACACCTGGTCGGTGGCACCACGCACCCGTCCCAGCTTCCGCAGCGCCACCACGGGTCGCCTGCCCCTCGATGCTGTCGGCGCCACCAACCTCGGTGTCACCTTCCAGGCCCAGGGCTTCGCTACCGCTGGCATCGTCGCCAATGTACACCTGCAGCCGCGCTTCGACTTCGACCACGGCTTCGACTGGTGGAACTACGAAGGCAAGAACGACGCCGAGGATCAAGTCGACCTCGCCCTTCAGTGGTTGGGCAACCACAACGACCGCGACACCTTCCTGTTCTTGCACTTTATGGACCCACACCTTCCCTACAATGCCCCGGGCGACTTCGAGTCGATGTACGTCACCGATCCCGACGACACGCTTCCCGCAAAGTACAACCGGTGGGACGTGAACAAGTGGTCTCATGCCGACAAAGCCACCGACCAGCGCAAGGCCCACATCGAGGCCCGCCACGACGGCGAGATGACCTACATGGACCAAGAGCTGGGACGACTGTTCACCGAGCTCGACAAGCTACCTGGAAAGACCTTAGTCGTCATCCACAGCGACCACGGCGAAGAGTTCTGGGACCACGGTGGCTTCGAGCACAACCATACGCTGTACGATGAGGTCACCCGAACCGTCCTTTGGGTGCGCCCCGGCGGCGGATTGAAGTACGCACATCGCGTCGCCACACCCGCCAGCCTGATGGACATCGCGCCCACCCTATACAGCGTATTGGGTCTGTCTGACGCGCCCGAAACCGACGGCAAGAGCTTGGTTCCTTGGTTCGATGGTGCCGACGAGGGCGACTGGTCTCGTCCCATCCCGATAGCGTATCTACAATACGAGCGCGAAGCGTGGGCTGTGGTCCTCGACGGCCATAAGTACATCCTCACCACCGGCACCGGTCGCGAAGAGCTGTACAAGCTGGCAGACGACGTGGGCGAAGAGAACGACCTTAGCGCCTCAGGTGTCGATCTCACCCCATGGCAAAACGCCCTTGGCGAGGCCCACCATCTGCCGGTCAAACCAGGTCTACGGCTGTTTGTTGATGCTGAAGCCGACAGCGGGGCTATCACCGTCACCTTGCCGACCAAGGCCACCGCAGCCGACGTGCTCGACCCCGACGCCACGCTTCCCCATCGCGCCAACCTCGAATGGGGAGAGACCCCAAAACGCCTCCCTGCCGACATCGGCACTGTCGCACTCAGCGACGACGGCCTCACGCTCACCTACGCCCCCGGCCCGTCCCCAAAAGACGGTGTCCTCTGGGTGCAGTTCGAACAAGCCGTCGACGCCGCGGCGGTCACCGTTTCTACGCCAGCAGCCCTCCGGGTCGAAGCAGGTCCGGTCCTGGTTCCGCCGCCCAGCGAGATGTCCCGAATGCTGGCGTTGCGCGCCAAAGTCGACGTCGACGCCGCGGAGCGTGCACTCCTCGAAGAGCTCGGCTACATCGAGGGCGATCACTGATGCGCTCGGCGATTGTGGTCCTGCTGCTCATCAGCTGCGACCCCGGCGCTTGGGGGCCACCAGCAGTCAAGGGCGAGCCACCGGTGTTCGACGAGAGCACCCGAGTCGGCACCCTCCCCGATTTCTACGGCTCGGTGCCCAAGAACCTACTGATGATCTCTGTCGATACCTTCCGCAAGGACCACATCGATCGGTATGGCAACCTGAAGCTCACACCGAACCTGAACGCCCTCGCGGACGCTGGATACACCCTGGACAACCACACCCAGTGCTCCAACTGGACGTTTGCGAGCATGACCTGCACCATGCGCGGCGGCGACAACGTCGACAACGGGTTTATCCCACGTTTGGCCAAAGATACTCGAGTTCCTCTGCATAACGACGCTGACTTCCTCGCCGAGTGGCTGAGCGACGCGGGCTACAACACCCTGCTGCACAGCGGCAACTCCTGGTTCGGCGGCCGCTGGAACAACACCCAGGGCTACCAGACGACGCTGTCGGGAAACAAAGCCAACGCCCTTAACATCTACCTGGCCGGCGCCGTAGCGATGCAGAACCAAATCCAGTATGGCAACAAGGACCCCTGGTTCCTGCACGTCCATCTGATGGAACCCCACGCGCCCTACAATCCACCGCTCAACTACATTAATGAGACGCTGACGCTTGCCCCCATGCAGTGGGACCTGTCCGACAAAGACGAGCAGTACGAGGCGATAGCCCAGTGGGGCGTGATGCCCGAAGATCAACGAGCGCTGCTAGAGCAACACCTGCGGATCCGGTACGAGGGTGAGGTTAAATACTGGGACGACCAGCTCCAACTGATCCTGGCCGACGCGGGGTCTCGCGGCCTCCTCGACGACACCCTGGTGGTCATCTTCAACGACCATGGTGAGCAGTTCTGGGAGCACGGACGCCAAACCCACGCCTACGGCCTCACCCGAGAAGAGAACGACGCATTCGCCATCTTCTGGGCCAGCAATATCGTACCCGACTCGCATGCCGACCCTACGGTGAGCATCGATCTGGTCCCCACCCTACTGAAGCTCTGGGACATCGACATTCCCGACGCTGTCACCGGCTTCCCGCTGGGCGATCGCGACCCCGACGCCCCTCGATTCGCCACGTCGGTGGCCCGTTTAGGTGCAGTGCAATCGGTCATCGTTGGCCAGTGGAAGATGATCTTCAACTGGTCGGGAAGTGCAGCGGTCTACAACCTCCAGGTCGACCCCGACGAACAGGACAACCTGTACGACCCCGAAGATGCCAAGACCCAAGAGCTTTGGGGGTTCCTCAAGCCCTACGTGCTTCAGACCGAGCCGCTGGTGCCCGAGTACCCGCTGATGATTCCCCAGTCGCTGTAAACGACTAAGCCATCCAGCCGCGATAGGGCGACACGCCGGGCAACGCCGCCGACCCGTCGACGCCCACCAGCTCCAGCACACCCGCCACCAGCTGGTCGGGCGTAAGCGGGTCGCCGATACCACCGATCTCACCCGTGTTCGGATCTGTAGGCAAGCTCTGCAGGAGATCGTCGGTTCCGCCTCCTATGTGGCCACCGCGCACGCCTGCACCGAGCACCATAGCGCTGGTGAACGGCCAATGGTCGGTGCCCCCATGGATGTTCCGACGAGGCGTACGTCCCATCTCGGAAAGCACAAGTACCGTCGTGTCGCCGAGCTGACCGGCCTCTGACAGCCCTGTCATCAGGCCACCGAGCGCACGAAAAGTGGTGTTCCAGGAGTTGTGCTGTCGCTCGTGATGGGTGTGGGTGTCCCAAGTCTGGCGGGTGTGTAGCAGTACCGCGCGACACGCGTCCCCGCGCATGAGGGCGACGGCCAGATCCATGTCGGAGGTGACGCTGAACTGGTCTCCCCAAGGAATGGAGGCGGTCAGGGCCGCCCCTTGTTCCCGGAGGGCGGCGGCGCGGTCGAGGGCCTCGAACTGAACCGCAGCGGCCACAGAGGCCTGGGGGTGTTTGTCGCTGTATCGGTCGATACGGCGGGCTAACCACGACTCGGTGAGCGCTCTCCGGTTAGGATCAGGACGCAGCAAGGGGTAGTCGAGGGCAGTGTGAGCCGGCGCCTTGAAGTGCACAGCGGGGTTCACCAAGGCCTTGCCCTGACCGCGGGGTCCCCAGCGCGCGCTGCTGGCTCCGTACGGCCCAAACCGACCCAGACCGGACAGATCGACGTACCCCAATGAGCGGTAGGCGTCTTCGGCACCCACCCGGGCACACAAGTCGGGTGCCTGGTCTTCACCCACGCCGTTCAGCATCCGGGCCAAGCTGCGACCATGGGACAGCGACCCCGTAGAGATCCCCCGAACGACCGCCATTTGACTCCCCCAGTTCTCCACAAAGGCAGACACCGAAGGACGCTTGAATCGATTCTCGCCGTAGGTCAGACCGCCCAGGCTGACGACAGATTCGATGTCATCGGGGTTAGTGGGGTCGAGGTCGGGTTCGGGACCATCCACGCTGTCGATACCTGGTTTTGGGTCCAGGACAAAAGACGGATCCCAGCCCCCAGAGGCGACGACCACAATCAGCCGGCCCGTACTCGAATCGCCGGCCAACGCCGGATAAGCGAGACTGCCCAATACGCCGGCCATGAATCCACGTCGGCTCCACATCAGAACACCACCAGCTCGGGGGACTGCAGCAACGCCGCCATAATACCCGTCCATGCGTCCTTTGGGGAAGCGCCGTCCACGCGAAGCTGCTCGTAGAGCCAGACCGTGTCCGTCACGTCGAGGTCGGCGGGCGCCACCACGGCGCCGAAGAGCTCGTAGTGCAGTTGCTCGATCTGAGCGCGAACTGGCGTGTTCTGCGGCTGGGAGACGTCGACCAAGTCGAGCCAGCGCCGCTGACTGGGCGGCAGCAGCCAATCCTGGCCAACCCGAAAAGCCGCGGCCTCTTCTGCGTAGCGCGCTCGGACCAACGAACGCATGGGCTGCGGGCTATTCTCTGCGACTAAGGTGTCATAGCCATCGATTCCGCCAGCGACCGCGCGATAGCCGTACATCGCATCGCGAAGCAGGTCGACGTCGCCCCAGCAGTCGGTGCAGTCGTCGCCGCTGGGATTGGCGAGCCATCGAAACCCGGTGATCGCCTCGAGGGACCGCGCGTGCTGTTCTGGCCGCGCAAACAACGGACCCACGTCGCCCTCCATCACCGAAAACCGAGGTGCAAGAACGATCTCTAAAGCGAGTTTTCGCATGTTCCAGTTGGACTCGACCAACACCTGAGCCAAGCGCTCTACCTCATCCTGTGCGACGGATGTGCCGGGCTGCTGACCAAGGTAGGCCGCAAACTGCCGCGCCACACAGGGGGCCAGTCGCTTGTCGCTCCCCAGCTGCGCACCCAATCCCGCGAGGTCCGCCACCTCTTGGCCGTTCAGCGCTGGAGGCGGAAGCGACAGGGCCTGCCACGAGTCGACTTGTTCAGGGCGGAACAGGCGAAGGGGATAACAAAGATCGCCATCGACACAGCCCGCGTCGTAGGCATCACTCACCTCGCCGCGAATAATATACCGACGGAAGGCGGCAAAGTTCGCCGAGAGGGGGTCGAGGACCTCGTGACAGCCCATGCAGTTCGGGTCGTTGTTCACCGCGTCGGTGACCGCGTCTTCGTCCGCGAGGTCGAGACCGAGTACTTCTACGGTTCGTCTAGATAGGTCGTCACACAACCAGGCGCGATGGAGCAGGTTTGCCCGACCTCGGTTGTGGTTGGTGTCACTAGAGGTGTGTCGCATCCACAGGTTGCTGTCGACGAGTAATCCAGCCGCAGGACGACCATCTTTCCACTGGGTCACCTGCCACTCGGGACCATCCGAGGCGTAGTCCAGCCCCCAGACGTCCGCGGTAATGGCGTCGACCATCACCTCGGAGGTCTGGAAGAGATCGGTGTAGGGTCGATCTTGCTCCATGACCCGACGGATCAGCTGCAGTGGTGCCGCCGACAGGGAATGAGCTACCTGCCGACGGGGTACACCATCGAGTGGGCCGATGCTGGGAAGAATGGGCTCCGTCTCGACCCGAAGGTGAAGCAGCTCCGCGTGCATGCCCATGATGGCCTCACCGAAGGCCGGCTCCTGTACCCATTCCGCCGCGAGGCGCGCCAACGCCTCGGGGTTGTCGCGCACCTCTTGCATCTCCAGCGATGAAGGACGCAGCCCCCGCAGCGTCATCGACACACGGACAGCCTCAAGCGCCGGGTCGACCGAGGCTTCCACAGAGACCGTCGGAGCGCCACAACGCACCAGTGCCAACAGGACCAAGACGCGGCCTGCGGGGGTTAGGGAGTACTTGTGGTGCCGGGAATCTCGCAAATGTCGTACAGCTGAAGGTTGTCGAAGCGGTGAAAGTTGGTGGCCCAACCCGTGGACCCACTCACACCGATATACCCGCCATCGAAGGTAAATCCGGGAATTGTGCCAGCGATGATGAGCGCACCATCCATAAGAACGGTGATGTCGGAGCTCACAATCTCTACGCGGATGTCGCGCCAGGCCAAGTCCTCGAGGGACGGCACGACAGCGGTAAACAGCGGCGTTGGGTCACCATTAATCGCGATAGAGACGTGATTATCTACCGTTGTGTCGCCCAGCTCTGGATTGTGCCAGGTATCGAACTCGACGTGGAAGGCGCTGACCAACATGGGCCCGCACGGGCCGGCAACGCCGTAGCCTAAACAGCCGCCCACTCCTGCAGCGTTTACGATGGAGCTTAGTTCGGTGACGTCGTAGGCCGCGATCACGGACACCGCGAAACCATCTGCTCCGCCGTTCACGCCGCCTCCGGTGGCGATGGAGAACTCAATGGCGACGTCACCGGGGTTCACTTTGGCGTCGGTACGAAACAGCTGTCCGGACCGGCTCGGAGCGTTACCGGTGATTTCGATCCAGCCGCCCGGGTCCCAGCTGGCGTCGCCAAAGGTGGTCCAGCCCGCAAGACTGCCGCTGCTGTCGAATGGCTCGAGTGCCGGCCATGTGCAGACGCCAACATCCACTTCGTCACGAGCGCTCAGGCCGTCCTGGCTTCCGTACAACGTAAGGGCGTGCCAACCTGGAGAGAGGCTAGATGACAACAGAACGCTCTGCTCGCCAGAAGCCAGCGATTCTTCCAGCAATATGCCGTCGAGATCAGACGACCAGCTGAGCGCGACCTCGCCCCCTGCCGAAGATGACACCACGCCCTCTACTCGAACAGGTTGTCCGACCTCGGTCACCCAGTCGTACGATCCAATCTCGGCAGAGATCTGCGCCGCGTCCCCCGTTGTGACCACCGTACTGGACGTTGAGGTGCTGGGAATTACGGTCGAGCTGGGTGAGAATTGTGAGTCGTCCTTTGGAAAAGGAGAACTACAGGCAATCAGCATCGCCACAACCAGCATTCGCACAGGAACTCCCTACCGTGGTCACCAGGATACCATCATTTTTGCTTGATTCGATGGATTCGTGGGGTAACGTCCAAGAAAGCAGAGAGCGATAATGTCCTGGGCGATCTGGCGTCGTGCCAAAAAAGACGATCCCGAGCCGAAAGCTCGGTTCGATACTGATCAACCTCCTCCCGAGATGGACCTGAACGAGATGTTCGCGGCCCCTCCACCTGCGACCCCACAGCAGCCCGATTGGTTGGACACCACTGCCCTAGAGGAAAACAACGCGCCGGCACCACGCCCCTACCTAGATGTCGACCTAAACAAGCTACAACGCAAGCGTCTTGAGAAAGAGGCGGAGGGTCTGTTTACGGCGCGCCTGAGGCGAGGCGAAGTGGGCATGAGCGATATTCCGCTCACCGGTGCGGTCGGCAGTCTCATCAATCGCATCACCGAGTTCCTCTTCCGACCAATCCAAGGCGTCTTCTCGAACCCGAATTTGGTCGTCAGTGCCATCGTGCTCCTGGGGGCCACCGGTATCGTAGCGCTGGCATACAAACATCTGTTTGACTGGTTCTTCGCGGCGCTGCTTACTTAGCGGTCCACGTCCAACGATTCCGAATGCTACGTCGCTGGGACCCGGTAACGGAGCAGCTCGGTCTAGGCTGGAGTCGAGGGCGCGGTTGCGATAGTATCGCAATTCAGAATACCCAAAAAGGCGTATACAGCGATCTATACGTATACGCGCGGCACCCGAGTGTTGATGTTTGTAAGCACTTCATAGGAAATCGTGTTCGCCCAGTTTGCCATCTCTTCCGCACAAATGGGCTCAGACTCTCCGCCGAGCAAAACCACTTCGTCTCCATTATGTGCGCTATCCCAGCCGATATCGACCACCACCTGGTCCATACAGACTCGGCCCACCACCGGGTACCGCTTGCCGTGAATCATGACCTGAGCCTGCCCCGACATCGCGCGCATGTAGCCATCGCCATAGCCCACCGGGACCGTCACCAACCGGGTGAGTTTGTCGGAGGTCCACGTGCCCCCATAGCCAACGGGATGTCCGGGTTGCACCACCTTAAAATACACCACCCTAGACTTCCAGGAGAGCGCAGGCCAAACCCGTATGGATCGGCGGACGTCAGGAGATGGGTGCACCCCGAACAGCAGAATTCCGGGTCGAACCAGATCGAGGCGGGCCTCTGGCATCTGCAGCAACGCGCCGGAGTTGGCGATGTGCCGCATGGGCGTCTTCAGTCCACGATCCGCGTAAAATTGCGTGACCGCTAAGAACCGTTCGAGCTGCATTCGCGCGTGGGTGAGGTCGAGGGCGTCGGCGTTGGCGAAGTGACTGAAAATACCTTGAACATCTACGTTCTTGCAGGTCAACGACGCTTCTAGCAACGGGGTTGCGCTATACCAGTGGACCCCAATGCGCTCCATTCCCGTGTCGATCTTGAGATGAACCTTGGCCCGAACACCCGCCTGGGCCGCCGCATCGTCGATGGCCAGGAGTTTGTCGACGCTAGAGGCCGTCAAGGTGAGGTCGTAGGCCAAATAGGAGGGAATCTGCCGCCCCAAGATGCCGCCGAGAATCAAGATGGGGACCGAAACACCCGCTCGCCGAAGTCGAATGCCCTCTTCGAGGTAGGCGAGTCCAATCATGTGGGCGCCAGCGGCTTCCAAAGTTTTGGCCACCGGTACCAGCCCATGTCCGTAGGCGTTGGCTTTGAGTACTGCCATCACTTTGGCGTCGCCAACGTGGTCCTGAATCGACCGGTAATTCCCGGTAATTCGACTCAAATCGATTTCCACGTGGGTGGGACGCAGTACGCCCTCGTCGATGGTGGGCTCGTGCAGCGGTGACGGTGGATAGGGCACAGACACCGATATCGCGATCACTCTGCGTCTCGCCACAGACCTCCGGCAACATGCCTCCCAGCCCGTCGCCCACTGTACACGCAATCAGCAATAGAGAGCCCGCTCACATACGCCTCAGACGCCACGCCAGCCGCGTTTCGTCCGGCGGCGTACAACCCTTCAATCGGTACCCCCGAGCTGCTCAGAACCCGTCCCGTGTCCTCCTCCACTGCCAGGCCTCCCAAGGTGAGCGACGGGGTCGGGAAAAACGGGTTCCGCCCGATTGAAACATCAAAAGCATAGAACGGAGGGGCGTGAATGGCTGCGAGGTTGTCCGCTGACTTACCGAGCTCATCATCGCCGGAGGCCACCCCGGAGTTGTAGCGAGCGACCTGTTGCACAAACGTGTCCTCGGGGAGGCGCAGCGCCTGAGCCAAGCCACTCAATGAGTCTGCCTTTCGGTGCCCCTTCCACAGCAAATACCAGGCCGTGGCACGCTGAAAGAAGATGGTCTGACCGACCACTTGGTCCGCGCACTTGGCCCGGCCCTCCTCGTCCAAAATCAACCAGGCCTTGCACCCAGAGCGAATCATCGCCCGCCCGACGGCAGCGCCGTACAGCTCCTCATTACAGATTCGCGTAACGTCCTTGGAGAGCAGCAGGCCCTTCACGAAACCGAGCGGAGGATTATAAAACCGCCAGGCGCTCACCCGCTCCATTTTCCAATGGCCGGCGCCCACCCCAAGTCCCAGCTGAATGCCGCTGCCATCGTCAGACAGGGTTCCGAGGGCCAACATCTTCGGTGACGCCGGCGCAAAATGCTTCACCATCGGGCGATTTCGAATGAAGCCGCCGGCGGCCAACACCACGCCTCGGCGAACTTGAATCCACTCGTCTTCGCCCTTGGACTCTGCCCATGACAGGGCTCGACCGCACCACTTGCGAATCGCCGGTACGTAGTTTGACCACTTCGCCGCGACAGCTGCCGCGCGTCGGTGAACCCACGCAGCGAATCCTGCTCGCACCACGCGCACCTTGACGCCCAGCACTCGCCCCTTCGAATCGCGGACCAACGCCACCACCCGACTTTGGGGTTGAACGACAACTCCCGCGTCGTCGATGGCGCGGCGCAGCGCGTCGAATAGCGGCTTGCCCGAGATGCCTACGCCTCGGGCTCTATGCCCTCTTGGGGCGGGTTTGGCGTGGTCTCGAAACGGCCGAAACGACTCGTTTCCAGAGTAATACAGATAGTAGTCGTCGGTGGGGTAGGACGTCTTGAACGGACAGAGGCTGGCCTCGAAGGGCACGCCGTGTTGTTCAAGCCAGTCCAAGTTGCTTGCGCTGGTGTCACAGAAGTGCCGCAGCGTCTCCGGGGCGACCGCATCCCCCGCCTCTTGAGACAGGTAGGCAAACATCTGCTCGGGCGTGTCCTCAAAACCAGCCTGCCGTTGAATGGAGGTTCCGCCTCCCGCATAAATCACGCCTCCGCTAACCGCTGTCGCGCCGCCGCCGTTTAAACGCTCCAGCACCCTCACAGACGCCCCGCTGGCGCGGGCTTCGAGCGCGGCACACGCTCCCGCACCGCCCAGCCCCACGATCACCACATCCACTACACCATCCCAACGCGGCGGTGGTTCTACCGGCGGGGTCTGAAAGAGCAAATCGCCCGCGGGCTCTCGTTTCGTTGACATATGTCAGCGTGTCACACTTAGGCGACCTTGTCACCTGACCTGCGACGCCAATCAGTCAGGAATGACGCGTCCTGAACATCTGCATGTGATATCCAAAACCCATTCCCGGAGTCCCCATGTTCCAGCGTTTGTGCCTGCCCGCTCTCGTCATCGCTCTTCTTGTCGGCTGCGGCGTGTCCGAAGACAATTGGATCGAAGACAGCGCAAAATCAAGCTGCAAGTTCACCAAACGGTGTGACACCGCAACCTTTTGGGCCACCCACGACGACGTGGACGCATGCATCGATTCCACAATTACTCTGCTCCACGAGAACGACGAGTACTACAGCACTTGCATCTACGACTCAGACTCGGCAAAGCAGTGCTTGAAAGCATTAGACGCGTCGTGCAAGTCGGCCGGTGCCGACTACGAAGAACTCTTCGCCCCCTGCCTCACCGTGTACGACTGTGGCGGCGACGGCGCAGACGGTACCTGATCAGCAAGCGTTCTTTTCACAACTCTTGAGCCGTTTTTCTGTTTCACTGATACTTACAAGACGAGCGCAGCAGTGCGTTCGTACATGTGGGGGTTCAAAATGGCAGGACAACACCTGCTGTCTAGATTCGCCGTCTTAAGCACTGTGGGCTTCTCGCTCGCCTGTTTGGGTTCTGGTGGCAGCGACGGCAACACTGCGCCCAACGAGGGCGGTTTCTGGAACAACTTCGTCGACGAACACATCGTCGACGGCGGTGGTGCCGCAGGCAGTCTGGATTCTGACGGCGATGGCCTCAGCGACTCGGAAGAAGAGGCGTTGGGCAGTGACCCCAACTTGGCCGACTCCGATGGCGACGGCTGGGACGACGGCGAAGAAGTCGACGGCAACACCGACCCAACCCGGAAAAACGACCACCCCTACACGGGTGGCTGGGCCATCGGCGACTGCCGCAACGATATCGAGGGCACAGGAACCCGTCCCGGCGACATTGTAAACCAGTTCGAACTCACCGATCAATACGGTGACACTGTCCGACTTCACGACTTCTGCGACAGAGAGGTGCTGCTCGTTGGAGCAGCTTTTTGGTGAGGTAGCTGCGTGGCGGAAGCCCCAGAGCTGGAAGCTCTGTATCAACGTTACGAAGCCGAAGGTTTCATCGTGATCACCATGATCGGCGAGAATCTTCAAAGCGAATCCCCCAGTCAAGCAGATCTCGTAGAGTGGGCCGATAGCTTAGGCCTGAGCCACCCTGTCGTAGCCGATCCCGGCATGGCGACAACGTTCTCGTTTGTCGAGGGCAACTCTGTGGGACTACCAAGTATGACGCTCATCGCCGCCGGCGGCGAGATTCTCTACGCCGATGATTGGCTAGGCGAGTCCGAGGTCTCTAGCAACCTGCCCTAAGCGCAGGTTGTCGGTAACCAGGAGTCCGCAGAGGGGTACTTTAAGCGAAAGAGCCTCATGCGGAAGCCATCGCGTAGGCTAGCGCTTGGCGGCCCAGCGGGCCATGCCCTCGATGTTGGTCTTCAGCACGCGGCTGGCCGCCACATCCGCGCCCTTGGTCAGGGCTTTCCACTTTAGGAAACCCACGTCACCCCGCTTGGGTGCGCTACCCAGGGCGTAGCCAAGCACGCCGTCTTTAGCGAACCAGGCGCCGACATTGTAATCGCTACGGAAGCCTTTTCTAGACGACAACGCGTCCGTCTCGGGCCGTAGTACATGCCACGCGGCCACCTGGAAGCCCTGGAGTTCGCCCATGCGGTGGATGGCGAGCTCGTGGTGAACCGCGCCCAGCAGGGGGATGTCTACGCGTTGGTAGAACCGCACGGCCTTAGGCGCCTCGAAGCGAGCGTCCACGATCGTCCGCGACTCGGTGACATGATCGACGTTGCCCACGTAGTTGTCCAGATCCATAACGGCGTCCATCACCTTGGTCGGATCGACACCGGGGATGGCGATGATGCCGAAGCCCTCTTTGGTGGGACGACCAGCGTGCTCCCAACCCTTGTGCTCGAATCCACTCGGCTGACCGCTCGGCAGATGTTGTAGGACACGGTCTATAAAGGCCTGATGCTCCAAGATTCCTCCAGAGGTGGGGCCGCGAGTCTACACCAAAGAGATCACCCCGCGGACGCCTTTCCTGATCGAAGAGGTCAACTCTAACGGAACCCGTGTCGAGAAGTATGTTCAAGGAGAACACATGAGTGTTTTGTCGCGAATTCAGAATGCAAGCACCTCCCTCACCCAGGCCAAGCAAAACACCGATCGACAGATCTCGGTGCTGAAGAAGGCCAACCAGATCAACAAGGACATGGTGTCGTCCCTGTTGTCGAACCAGTTCAACGGCGTAGGTCAGGTGATCAACACGACCGCCTGAGGGCTACTCGGGGGGAGTCAGCTTGATACCCACCATCACCTGAAAGGGCGCGGTAGGGCGCGCGCCGAACGGGCGCCAGGACACCACCGACTGGTTGGCCAGTAGGTTGGTGCCGTTCGTGTACATCGCCCAATGCTTGGTCAACTGCATATCCGCCGCCACATCTAGTTGGGTAAGCGCAGGCACCGCGGGATTTTCAGGCGGACCACCGCCGGCTATATCATCCATGCCAGAGCGATGGGTGGCCACCGCGCCCACCCGCCAGCGCGGATGAGACAGCGAGGCCCGCAGCGCACCTTGATGGCTGGGGACATAGGGAAGCCGGTCGCCAGCATCGACGGAACCAAACTGCGGAAACTCACTATTGAAGCTGGTCATGAATACGGACGACGTGTAGGTGTAGGTGGCCTCAATCGGCAGCCGCATTCGATGGGGCAGCAAGAATTCTTGGGCGGCCACAGCTTCCAGACCGACGATCCGTACTTGGCCGGCATCGAACTGCTGGTCAAGCTGCTCTTGAGTGCAGCCGCCAGACGACGTGCACTGTCCACTGAGGTTCTGGTAGTCGTTGTAGTACCCCACCAGCTCGCCGTGCCACTGACCGGAGCCGCCATGCCGAGCGCCCGCTTCCCAGTTCCAGGCGGTCTCAGGGGTGACGCTCGCGAGGGAGCCGGGCGGAACCGGACTAAAGCCGCGGTAGACGCCCGAGAACAGGTTGACGTCGCCCATGGCGGACCAGAGCAGTCCAAGGCCAGGTAACAGGATGGTTCGTCGGTCCGCGGGCGACAGTGGACCTCCCACATCGACGCGTTCGGTATGAATCGACTCGACGCGGGCACCGGGAAGAATGTGCACGGCACCCACCTGCACGTCGTCCTGGAGATGAGCGGCGATGGCCGTCGCGGTGGCGTCGCTGTCCAGGGTGGTCTGGGTGGGGACGTCGAGCTGATTCAGGCGGCCGCCGATCATGGCGTAGGTGTCTTCGGTGTGCAGCCGCTTCACGTCGTCGTGGTGGATACGTACTCCGGTCTCTAGGGTGCTCTGGACGCCGTTCACCATCCGGGTCTGCCAGTTCACCGTGGTCTGAAGTCCGCCCGCCTGAAAGCGACGGTCGTTGGTGCCGATGAGCAGGTTCTGGCTATCGGTGGCGGTGTCTTCGTCGCCGCGGAGGATACCCAGGTAGACCGCCGAAGCGCCGCCCTCGGGATTCTGCAGCAGATCGTGCAGATCGGTGCCATCGGAGAAAGCGTTCAGCTTGCGCCAACCCCGGGTCAGGTAGTGGTGATATGCCACGGTGCGGGCCCGGACTTGGCCGATGTCGAAACTCCACGCCAGCTCGGCCTGCGTGCGTTTCCAGTCCATCAGGCCCTCGGCGCTGGCGGCGTAGCGACGGTACGGGTTCTCTGCGTAGTCCGCGACAGACAGACCCAGGTAGGTCTCGTTGGAGCGCTCGCTGCTGTAGCCGAGCTTCAGCGCCAGAGACTGGGACAACTTGAGGGCCGGATCCGTAGCCAGCCGGCCCTTGAGCATCCACTCGGTGCGGTCGAAGCCGGTTGGACCACCGCCGTCGAGCTCCTTGAAGCCGCCGCTAGTCAACCGAACGCCCTCGATAAGTACGCCAGCCCGTTCATTTCCGGTGCCCGTCCAGGCGTGCAGCTTAGCCGTCCGCCGCATGCCATAGGCCAGATCGAAGGCGGCGTCGGTTTGGGTCGGTACGTCGCGGGTGCGCAGGTTGATCGCGCCGCCTACGGTTTGGGGACCATGGGTGATGGCGGCGGGCCCCTTGAAGACTTCGACGCCAACCAACCGAGTGGCCAGGGGAAAGTAATAGGCTGCTGGAGCCGCATAGGGGGCCGGACCGAGCAACACGCCGTCTTCCAGCAGCGTGATCTTCGCGCTTCGATCGCTGTTGGCTCCACGGATTCCGATGTTCGGCCGCAGACCAAAACCGTCTTCTCCGCGAACATAAACGCCGGGCACCTTGTTCAGGATACGATGCACGTCGTCGTACTCGAACTGCTCTAGCTGCTCCTCGTCGACTACGTGAGCCGAGCCCGCCACCCGAGGCGTTCCGTCGGGGGAGTAGACGATGATCTCCTCGCCCAAGGCGGTCAACTCCGCGGCTTCCTCATCGTCTGCCGCCTGGGCGCTAAAGGGAATAACCAACGCGAGAACCGGGAGAAGTCGACGCAAGCCCAGCACGTCGAGGAGCGGACCGAACCATGCTGAGACCAGGTCGTTGCCGTGATTTCTCTCGCCTGCGGCCAGTCCGAGGGTGGCTGGAGGTTGGTCGCCGGAGAGGCGAAGGGTTCCCGCCATTCGGTCCCAAACGGCGAGCCAGGTGCCGTAGTTACACCGCTGCTCGGCGGCGTCCGCGGAGTGGTGCACTTGGTGTTGAGCCGGGCTGATGAACCAGCGCTCGACAACATCGGGGAATCCTAACCACACCGGACTGTGGCGGAGGTTCCCGTGGGTGAGGTTCATCACCAGTCCAATGGCGTGCACGCCCAACACCGTGATGTCGGTCGCGGCGCCGCGGAACGCCCAGAAGAACAGCCCACTGAGGGTGCCGGTGACGATGGCCGCGCGGGCTTGAAACAGCAGTGATTCCAGGGGGTGAACGCGATGAAAACTGAGCGGAGTGAGAACTTCGGCTGAATGGTGTACTTGATGTAGCGCCCACAAGGCGGGGACCCGATGCACACACCAGTGAAGCGCCCAGCGGCTGGCGTCCCAGACCACAAACAGCGTCAACGAGAAGGCAATGGAGAGCATCCAACCGCTCTCAACGCCGAGGTTCGGCACGCCGACAGCGCCATCGAGAAGACGCGTGAGGTGGGTGGCCAAGTACCAGCTACCGGCCCACACCGGCGCGGTGATCAGCACACTGAGCAGCTGATGAGCCATGAGCAGCTGCACGTCGAGGGCAACGCTGGGATGGCGGAGGTATCGCACGGGAAGCAGTTGGGACGGAATCTTCGCGAGCGTCTTCAGATCTCGACGTTCCGAAACCCAGAACAGGAAGACAGCGGCCAGCAACGCACCCGTGAGCAGCGCCAGCCAATGGGTCCGGCTGGCGGGGTCGGTGAACGGCGCCAGCAATGTCCAGACTTCAGTCGGCATCGCCTGCTGCTTCGTTGGGGATTTGCAGCGTGAGCACGGTGGCCAGATCGCCCTTGACCAAGTCGATGACGACCTTGACTGCATCGTGCAAGTCCATCGCCTCGACCGAATCCACGGCATCGGAGAGAGGGCCGTCGATGGCATCGGTGGCGACGATGGCGGCGTCTACGGCCTCGACGATCTCGACCGCCAGATCTCCGTGGCCCAGCGCTACCAACAGGTCGTCCATCCCCTCCACATCGGCGCCGGTAAACAGCGTCCGAAAGCCCTCTAGATTGGCGCGAATCATCGGCACTGACGCATCCGACGCAAGCCCCTCGACATCGAGGGGGCAGGTTGCCGCTGTACAATCGACCAGCCCCAAGGGTTTGGCCAACTTTTGGTCCTTGGTCACCAACTCTAAGTAGAACAGCGCGTCGTAGACAGCGTTCAATCCGTCCTCCATCGACGCGAAGGAGGATGAACCCTCGCCAGATTTAGCCAAATCGGCGCCAAAGTCACCACCACTCACCGACCAAGCGTTCACCAGCTCCGCGACGTTTTCGTTCACGCCAGCCGATAGCGCGACAGCAAACTCCGCCCGGTTGAGGGCCACGCCATCGGTACCGAGCGCGTCCCAGGTGCCGTCCGCATTGATGTCGACTTGCCCAGGACACGCATTGACGTCCTCGGCGAAGAGCACGTGCTCGAGGGCGTCGAGACCATAGCTATTGACAAGGTTTTCCGTAAAGAAGTCAGCCGTATCCCAGGCCGCCTCGACGGTCTCTTGGTCGACACGGCAGGGGTTGATGGTGGGCCAGGAGTACACCTCGTCGCGCAGATCTTGGCCGGCGGTGACCGTGAGCGAAGAACCCGCCGGTCCCAATTGGAGCATCTCGACGGCCTGCCAGGAGACGGCGGCGTCTCGGTAGGCGTCTTGTGCGGACTGCCTAGCCGCCACGGCATCTCCGCCAGTCTGCGCCGCCGAGGCCCAGTCATTCAGCGCCTGATCGAGGGGGATGGCTGCGGCTTGGTAGTCTTCGAGCGCGGGCAGTACCACTTCGGGTCCGACATTGCCCAACAACGTTGCGACCAACGCCGAAACTTCGGGAGGCAGGCCGCTGTTGCCCACGTCGGGTGCCGCACAGGCCATGGGGCGTAGCGTGACCAACAGGAGGAGACCACCCACCACACGCCAGCCGTTGAATTTACCAGCCATTGAGACCACGATCGTCTCCAAGATTGTCAGAGTGGAAGCTGTAGGCGCCGCCGATGAGGGCCCGGGCTTGCAACAGGTCGTCCATGTATTCGGCACGCTCGGACTCGGTTCCGGCTTCGAGGACGGGCTGGGTGTCGAGCAAGTCGTGCAGGGTGGCGAAGTCGGCATCGTTCAGAGGCGAGGCCGGGTTGAACTGCGGAACCAGGGCGAATCCCTTCAGCTCGGACCAGTGTTTGCTGTGGTCAGCGAAGCTGTATTCGTCGGTGTCCATGGCCTCCATGTCTTGGAGGACGTCATTGATGTAATGCACCAGGGTGGCGGCAATGGCGTTCTCCCAAGCCAGTCGGGCCTGGTCGCGGTGGACCACAAGCTCGGCCATCTCATCGTCGGTGAGCGGGCCGCTGGTGTTGGCCAACAGCGCGCGCCCGTTGACAAAGCCTTCCCAGGCCTGAGCGGTGAAGTCGTTGGGCGCAGACTGCGCGCTGCCTCGGTCGCGCTTGGCGGCGTTCACCGAGTGGCCCCAGTTCATCTCGGAGGACAAGTCGATGGCTCCGTCTTGGTTGACGTCACGGTAGCCCAGATCGGCGATGTCGTCGTCGGTCCAGGCCGGGTAATCACGGGCCGCACCAAAGTAGCCAAACCCCTCGTCCCAGCCATGTTCTAACGCGGTGTAGTTCTTACCCTCTTCGGCGACGCTGTGGTCGGCGAGCAAACCCTTGCCCGGCTCATCGTTGTCGAGGTAGTCGTCTGCGCCCTGACTAAAGGCGACGGCTCCCCGCAGGAACTTGTCCATCAGCTGCTGCAGATCTTGACCCTCGGCGGTGACGTACACAGCGGGAACTGGGGCACCCCGAGGATCGAGGGGCAGGTCGCCGGATACCCAGCCCACGGCCTGTTCGTCGATCTTCGCGACCCAGACGTCGACCAGGGACTGTGGCGTGGTCACACCGTCCTGGTCCCAGCCCACAAAGCCGGTGGACCAGTCTACGTGCTGGCCAACGGGGTCGTTTCCAGCCAGCTTTCCGAGGAGGTCTTTGTCCGAGGAGAGATCGTCGTAGGTGGCCTGAAGGGCCGGCGGGTCAGTGACCGTCAGTGTGTTGAGGGAGCCAGATGTGCTGCTGTCGAAGGCCAGGTAGAAGCCGAGCTCTACAGTCACCTCACCGGAAACCGGGAAGTAGCTTCCGCCGTCGATGCGACCCGTGATGCCGCCGATGTAGGACGTGACGTCGTTGACGAGCAAGTGTCGGAAGGCCTGACCGCTGTACGAAACCGAGGACTCACCGTCGAAGCGACTGGCGAAGTCGTACGAGGCGGGCACCTCTGTCTCGGTAGAGATGAACTCCGCTCCCGTATCTATGTTCGATTTATCCGTTCCACACGCCATCAACACGATCAAGAAAAAGAGTGTTGATGATGTATTCTTCCCAGTCCGTGTCATGCTCGGTGCCTCGTGAGGGGATGCCTCGGCCAATTGAAAATGAATTTCATTTTCAATTGAAAATATTTTTAATCCACCGAATTCCCCCTGGCAAGGAATCGGGGCAAATCGCCCTACCGAACCAATTACCGATCAGATGCAGGTGTAGAGGGCGTGACAAAGGGCCAGCGCGCGCCTGCTCCGGATGCGAAAGTCCATACGATTAAGAACGTATCCAATGGACAGTCCCTCGACCGGGTCGGCCCATCCCAACGCGCCACCGGCGCCCGGGTGACCAAACGCATCTGGATTGGGAGAGAACAGCTGCGGTTCCTCTTTTACAAATCCCAGGGTAAATCCCATCGGCCTATGCAGTACCTGATCGTAGGACCAGCTGTGTCGAGGAATCGGCAAACGAGCGACTTCTTCGCGAACCAAACGGACACCGTTGTGGGACCCGTCCAGCGCGGGGGGTTGGTACACTCGTGCCAGTCCACGGGCGTTTCCGATGCCATTGGCCCAGGGAAGCTCCAGCCGTCGCACTTCGGGCTTGTTGAAGTTGCCCACAGCTTTCGTCCCAAGAGCGGACGGATTTGCGAAGGCTCGACGGGTGCGACTCTCGGCGCCACCGAACAGGACAGAGCGGTACACGCGGCCCTCGACCTTCGGTGACAGCAAGATCCGCGGCAGAATCTTGGTGATCACATCGCGCTTTCGCTGCATGTACATCTTGGCCACTCGGTGATCGAGGTCGGCCGCCAGGCCGATGTGCACATCGGCGTCTAGCGGAGATGCAACTTCACGGGCCAAGAAGGTGCCAACGCTCTCGCCGGTGATCCGACGGAACAACTCCGCCACGAAGTAGCCGTAGCTGACACCGTGGTAGCCCTGCGCTTCGCCTGGTGTCCAAGCGGGGATGGTGTCGGAAGCGACGGCCGCCATCTTCTCTGGATGGGCCATGTCAGCCAAGGAGAGATCCTTCTCTAGCGCAATCAAGCCCGCGCGGTGGCAAAGCAAGGTGCGCACCGTGATGTTCTGCTTGCCATGAGCCGCGAACTCGGGCCAATACGTGGCGACCGGGGCGTCGTAGTCCAGCAGGCCGCGATCGTGAAGCATCAACAGGCAGATCGCCGCTAAACCCTTGGTGGACGAAAACAAAACGCCCATGGTGTCGCGCTCCCAGGGACGAACTTCTTCGACATCTGCGAATCCACCCCAGAGATCCACAACAACCTCGCCGTGCCGAATCACACAGACGCTGGCTCCGTACTCACCGAAGTGGGTAAAGTTCTTGATAAGGGCCTCGCGCACTGGCTCGAAACCAGGCTGGACCATGCCGTGTACTTGGGGTGCTGTCGCCATACGGAAGCCATAGCATCGCGGTCGAGGTCATCGCACCAAAAGACCCACCGCTTTTTTTCACTAGAATTCCTCCCACTCGTTGCCCAATTCGGCTAACGGCGACCCCTGGATCCAAAGGAGCCCGAATGTCTGACCAAATGACCAACCGCACGCTCAAGACCTGGAAGCTACAAGAGGCCATGGCGGAGGCCATCGTGCCCCTGGCCGGCAAGCTCTACCGAGAGCAAGCCCTGGTGATCTGCGTCTTCGGGACGTCTTTGGTACAAAAGACACCGATCCAAATCATCAGTATCGCCAACGCGGCCGGTCGATACGTCGGCCAAGACCTCTCCTTGTCCGAGATGGTGTCCTTGCTGAAACGAATGCGGGCGATGAGCCTGGGCCGAGCTCGCATCGACGTGGGCAAGCTGCTGATTCAGTTTGGCAAGTCGGACTACGCCGACGTCGAAGTGTGGGCGCAACACGCGCTCAAGCCGTTGTTCGACGCGCCGCGCGCCCTGCCCGACCAGCCCCAGGACGTGGTCCTCTACGGCTTCGGTCGCATCGGCCGCCTGGTCGCACGCATCTTGGTGAACAAGACCGGCGGCGGCGACAAGTACCGACTGCGGGCCATCGTTCTTCGTCCCTCGGCCAAGTCCGATCTGCAACGACGGGCCAGCTTGCTCGCCCGAGACTCCGTGCACGGGCCCTTCCACGGAACGGTCACGGTCGACGAAGAGAACAGCGTCATCATCGCCAACGGCGCGATGATCAAGGTCCTGTTTGCCAACAATCCGGACGAACTGGACTACACGGCCCACAACATCCACAACGCCGTCGTCATCGACAACACCGGTATCTGGCGTACCCGCGAGGCCCTCGGCCTGCACCTGAAGGCCAAAGGTGCTGCCAAGGTCATCCTCACCGCTCCTGGCGACGACATTCCGAACATCGTGTTTGGCGTCAACAACCAAGACATCCGCGATGAAGAGACCCTCTTCTCGGCGGCCAGCTGCACCACCAATTGCATTGTGCCCGTTCTTAAGACCCTGCACGACCAGTACGGCATCGTTCGCGGCCACCTCGAGACCATTCACGCGTTCACCAACGACCAGAACCTCATCGACAACTTCCACAAGAAGGACCGACGAGGCCGGGCCGCACCGCTCAATATGGTCATCACCTCCACCGGTGCCGCAAAGGCGGCTTCCAAGGCCCTTCCCTCCCTCAAGGGGAAGCTCACCGGCTCGGCTATTCGGGTGCCCACGCCTAATGTGTCGCTGGCTATCCTCAACCTCGAACTCGAGAAAGAGGTCGACCGCGACAGCCTCAACGAGCACTTGCGCCTGGCCGCCATGAACGGACCGCTGCACGCCCAGATCGACTACTCGGTGTCGCCCGAACTCGTCTCTAGTGACCTCGTCGGCAACCACCACGCCGGCATCGTCGACTCGGTGGCGACTATCGCCCGCGACAAGAGCTGCGTGCTGTACGTCTGGTACGACAACGAGTTCGGCTATTCCTGCCAGGTGGTCCGCCTGATGCAAGAGATCGCCGGTGTCACGCCCCTGGCGTTCCCGTAGGAAGAACAGTCGCTAGAGGGCGCCCAGCATCCCAACGGTGTCGTGGAATTCCTTGGCGACTTGGTCCACGATTTGCTCGATCGTGGGCACGTCGTCGATAAGCGACACGCCTTGCCCAGCGCTCCAAATGTCCTTCCAGCGCTTGGCATCTTCGCGCAGAGGCGACGTTTCTGCGGGAATGGTGTCCTTTAGAAAGTTGGCGTTTACCCCGGATACCTGATTCGTATAGACGATGTCACGGTGGGTGGCGTTGACCACCATATCCTTGTACTCAGGCTGGGCACCGCACTCGACGCTGGCGATAAACTTGGTGCCCATGTAGGCCAGCTCTGCTCCCAGGCTGAACGCCGCGGCCACGTGTGCGCCAGTGGAGATGCAGCCCGCCGCGATAATCGGCGTAGATAGGTGCTGTTTCAGGTACGGAACCAGTACGTACGGGTTGATCTCGCCCGCGTGGCCGCCAGCGCCCTGGCTGACGCCAATGACACCATCTACCCCTGCGGCCTCGGCCTTCTTGGCGTGACGCAGGTTCACCACGTCGTGAAACACCGTGATGTTCTTGGTGTGGGCCGCTTTCACGATCTCGGTGGGGTTGCCGTAGCTGGTGATCATCACGGGAACTTCGTATTCGACGCACAGTTCCACGTCACGGTAGAGCCTCTCGGGGTCGGTGAGGCCGATCGTCACGTTGATGGCAAACGGCTTCTCCGTCTTGTCCTTCACGTAGCGGAGCATCTCTTCGAAGCCCTCGGACGTGCGGCAATTCCAGCTGGGAATCGCGCCCATCATGCCAGCCTCGGCGCAGGCCACCAGCATCTCCTTGTTGGAGATCAGGAACATCGGCGCCGCCACAAGCGGGTAGCGAAGCCCCAGGCGACGGGAGAGTGGTGTGGAGAAGGGCTGTGACATGGAGGCCTCTAAGGGTCAGGTACCTTCACTTACCACTTTCATCGGGAGCTGGCGCAAGCGAATTTTGGAGATGCACCACTGAACAACAGCCCAAAATTGCAGCGCTAAATTGCTTTATCGGAAAGCGCAAATAATCTGGACGGAAATTCCCGCCGGGGTCCGACGGTCCCCGGGGGTTGCGTATTTATAACGACCGTTATACACCGTTCATAACGAGCGTTATAAAGAGGTATGTAATGGCAGATGTCGACGTCGTAGTGATCGGTTCTGGAGCAGGTGGACTCACCGCAGCCCTCGGCTGCGCGCTCACCGGAAAGAAGGTGTTGATCATCGAGCAACACTACCTGCCCGGCGGCTGGTGCCACTCATTCCCGCTCGGCGGCCACCAATACTCCCCCGGCGTGCACTACATCGGCGCCCTCGAAGAAGGCGGCCAGATGCGCAAGCTGTACGAGGGCATGGGCCTAGCCAAGCACCTTACCTTCCTCGAGCTCAACCCCGATGGCTACGACCATGTGTGGATCGGCGACGACTTCAAGTTCGATATTCCCCGTGGCTTTGGCGTCTTCAAGGACCGGCTGAAGGCGTACTTCCCCCACGAGTCCAAGGGCATCGACAGCTACATGGACACCATCCTGGCCCTCCAGCAAGAGCTGATGGCCGGCATGGGCAAGAAGCAGCGCATGCGCGACGCCCTCAAGTTCCCGTTCAACGCGCCCAATGTCACCCGCTGGGGTCTGCGCCCGCTGTCGCACCTGATGGACAAGTACCTCACCGACCCCATGCTCAAGGCGGTGCTCTCCATTCAAGCCGGCGACCACGGCCTGCCGGCCTCCCGAGCGCCCGCTGCCCTCCACGCCTCAGTGGCCGCCCACTACTTCAAGGGTGGCTGGTACCCCAAGGGCGGGGCTGCAGCGATCCCCAGGGCCTACCTGCGCGAGATTAAGGCACTTGGTGGCGACATTATGCTCGAAACTACGGTCTCGAAGATTCTCACCGACAAGGGCAAGGTCACCGGCGTTCGCCTCGCCGACGGCACCGAAATCAGCGCCCCGGTGGTCATCTCCAACGCCGACCCCGAGATCACCTTCCGCCGCCTAATGGACGAGAACGACCTGTCCTGGACGCTCCGTCGCAAGCTGCGCAAGACCAAGTACTCGCTGTCCAACATCTCCCTGTTCGCAGCGGTCGACATGGATCTGGAGGCCATGGGCTACGACAGCGGCAAGTATTGGTAGAACAAGACGCCCGATATCGAGGCCACCTACGCCGACGCCGCTGACGGAAGTAGCATCCTCAAAGAGGACTACGACTCG
>JAACDH010000440.1 GCA_009936995.1 Rhodobacterales bacterium | reverse complement strand
GGCCACATCGTTCACCACGCTCTTGGCCATCTCGATGTTCTTGGTGCTTGGCGGACCGGTCATCTTCAACTTTGCCCTGGCAATGTTCCTCGGAATCATCTTCGGTACGTACTCCACCATGTTCGTGGCCAGCCCGATGATTCTGGTCATGGAAGATCTACAGCCGTTCTTCCGGAAGTTCATGGCAGGACCTGCTGCCCCCACCGACGACACCCAAGAGGTGCTCTCTGGTCCAATGACTGCTAGCGAGGAGCGCCGCCGCGAACGCGCCGACGTCCAGCGCGCCCACGACGAGAACGACAGCTGATCCCCAAACTATCTCGCACTGGGCTCACCAAAGCCGTCGCTGCCCGTTGTGGTGTGCCCCAAAGTCGGGCGCGTGGCGCAGTGGACGCGGTCTTTGATGAGCTTGCCATGGCCCTGGAAGAAGGAAGGCGCATAGAGATTCGTGGGTTCGGTACACTACGGCCTAGGTATTATCCCGAGTACACCGGTCGTGACCCCCGAACAGGTGAACCCGTGATGGTTGCTTCCAAAGTACTTCCCGCGTTTCGACCGGCACGCGATTTGATTCGCCGGCAGAATGGAGAGAACGGATGATTTGGTTCTTTACTGCCGCAGCAATGGCGGGAAATTTGTTCGTCAACGATGTCCATGTAAATCCCATCGATCTCCAGGGGATGACCCTTGAGCAGGTGGATGTCAGCATCGACGTCGAGGGAAACATCCGGATTATCGCACCGGGCTACAAGATCGAAGTCATCGCGCCATCGGCACAGGCACCGGCGCAAAACTACGGTCAGCCGCAGCAAGGCGCCTATCCGCCGGCGCCACAACAGGGCAATTACGGCAGCCAGCAGGGGGCGTACCCGTCCACCCAACAAGGCTCCTACGGTGCTCAACAACCGCAACAAGGCGCGTATGGTCAGGTTCCAGCGGCTCCTGCGCCGACCAACCAGCTCCCGCCGCTCGACCCGGGTGTCCCTCCAGCCACCTGGTGGCTGGTGACGGAAGACGGTGGAACTCAAGGCCATATCATCGAGGTGTTCATCAATGATCGCCTCGCTCATACGCTCCGATCCGGCGAAACCCAACGCATCATCGACGTGGGCATGCATCTCCGTCGCGGCAGCAACCGGGTCCTGGTGAAGTCGACGTCCACGAATGCCGGGGGCGGTGCACTATACGTGTATGTCGGTACCGGTTCCGATCGCTCCGGCACCGTGGTGATGGATGAGCCTATCGTCCAATATGGCGTGGGCTCGAATCGCTCTGGCCCCCTCGAGCGCGAGTACACTATCGACGTCCCTTAGCGGGATCGCGCCGTTCTGCTGGAACGGGCACTTCTGTACAGGTACCTTCGTATCTAGATTCCTCCAACCTCCACTCCTCCCCGGAGCTACATTGGCCAACCCGCACACGTTGCCCTCGAATCAGGGCGAGCCCCGTACTTTTGTCCTAGACACCAACGTTCTGCTCTACGACCCCGGTGCGATGTTCGTGTTTCACGAGCACGATCTGGTGATCCCTATGACGGTTATCGAGGAGATGGATCGCTTCAAGAAAGCCCTGAACGAGATCGGTCGCAACGCCCGGACCATCAGTCGTTACCTCGACAAGATGCGCGTGAAAGGCTCATTGCGCGACGGTGTCACCCTCGATGGCGGCGGCAAGCTGCGCGTTGACTACAAGATGCACGGTCCCGAGCTCCCGATCACCTGGGGTCCCGAAACCAACGACAATCGGATTCTGCGCAGCGTGCTGCGTCTCAAGTCCGAAAACGCAGACGTCACCTTAGTCACCCGCGACACCAACATGCGCCTAAAGTGCGATGCGTTGGGTTTGCCGGCCGAGGACTATCAAAACGCGCGAATCGACGTCGATGAACAGTACGCAGGGATCATCGAGCTCCAGGTGGCAGGCTCTCTCATCGACATCCTCTACGCCAAGGGCGCCATACCGGCGGCCTCCCTCGACCGCGAGATCTACCCCCAGCAAGTCGCTGTACTCTCGGCCGAAGACGCCCCAGGAAAGACGGCGATGGCGCGCTACATCAAGAGCTCCGGCGAGCTCAAGCTTGTGGGTCGACACCGCGAGGGTATCTGGGGCATCTTCGCTCGGAACAAAGAACAGCTTTTTGCACTCGAGTTGCTCCTCGACGACAGCCTGTCGCTGGTTACGCTCAACGGGCAGGCGGGCACAGGAAAGACGCTGCTCGCCATTGCCTGTGGCCTGAAGAAGGTCGCGGATGAAAATATCTTCCGGAAGCTCTTGGTTAGCCGCCCGATCTTCCCAATGGGTAAAGATCTGGGCTTCCTACCCGGCGATGTGAAAGAAAAGCTCAACCCGTGGATGCAGCCCATCTTCGACAACTTGGAGTTCCTGCTCTCTAGTCGAGGCTCTGGTGGCAGTCGCAACCGCGAGCCCGAATGGCAATATTTACTTGACCAGAGGATTATCGAGGTCGAGGCATTGACCTACATTCGTGGTCGGTCCATTCCCCAGCAATACCTGATTGTCGACGAAGCGCAGAACCTCACGCCTCACGAGGTGAAGACCGTACTGACCCGTGCAGGCGAGGGGACCAAGGTGGTACTCACCGGCGACCCGAATCAGATCGACAACCCCTATGTGGATGCGATGAGTAACGGTTTGACCTACACAATAGAACGTTTCAAGAACGCAGATATCGCAGGTCATGTCACGCTTCGCAAGGGCGAGCGCAGCCAACTCGCCGAACTCGCCGCCAACCTCCTATAGCCGAGGTCTCTTATGGAACAACTCGAAGGCCGCAACCCGGTGCTGGAGTGTCTGCTCCGAAAGCGCCGCGAAGTGCGACGTTTGTGGATTGATCGGGGCGCCAAGGACGACAAGCGCATCCGAAGCATCCTTCGGCTCGCTGAAATAGCGGGTGTGTCCACCTCTCGTATCCACCGGCAAGAGCTCGATCGGATGTCTGAAGGACGTGTGCACAACGGGGTTATTGCCCAGGCCGATCCGCTGCCTGAGTGGTCGGTCAAGGCGCTTCTCGACCATCTTTTCGGTCGACCCGAGGATCCGTTCTTAGTGTTGGCCGATGGCCTGTCCTACGAGCACAACTTGGGCGCCATTCTCCGGACCTCTCTTGGTTTCGGTGTGGACGCCATCGTGGTTCCAACCCGACGGGGCGCGACCATCGGTCCAGTGGTCCAGCGGGTCGCGATGGGCGCCGCCGAGGTGGTGCCTGTTGTTCGCGAGGGCTTGTTCTCTGCCTTGAAACCAATCAAGCAAGCGGGAATTCGGGTCGTGGGAGCGGACATGGGTGGTCTCCCCATGGGGCAAGCCGATCTTACGGGCCCAATCTGCATCATTCTCGGCACCGAGGGGCGTGGCTTGTCGTCGAAGCTTCGACAAAAGTGCGATCAGGTCGTTAGCATTCCGCTCGCTGGTAAGCTGGAGAGCTTGAACGTCAGCGTAGCGGGGGCTTTGCTGATGTACGAGAAGCGGCGCCAAGACGGCTGGTTCGAGGCCAAGGAAGAAGGCTAGCGACGGGTCGTTAGCCTAGGGTTGGACGGAGGGGGTGCGTCGCCTTGAGCAGATCTGCCATGTTGGGTTCGTCTCCGAGCGTCCGCAACAGCGTATGGGCGGGGCTCTCGCCGAGTTCGACCTGCGCCATCAGCGGCTTGAGCCACCTGCGGTCGTTTGGTGCGCAGCGCTTGAGGGCGCTGTCAGCCTGGGTGAGCAGTTCTTCGGCCCAGCTGGCGTAAGTGCGTCCGCCGACCACACCCTTTAAGCCGCCTTCGCAGGCTTCGCGGAATCGCTCGTCTCGGGTACCGTGAGCGGCGAGACGCAGGGAGAGTTCTGTGGTGTCGGAGAGCGCTTTGCCGCAGTAGAACAGACCCTTGAAGAGCGCCGTGAAGGCCATGGCGAGGTC
>JAACDH010000439.1 GCA_009936995.1 Rhodobacterales bacterium | reverse complement strand
GAGGCCCAACACCTCGAGTCCCTCCGACTTATGTTCCTGGTACAACGCAGCGATGTGGGGCATAGCTTGACGACAAGGTCCACACCAGGTGGCCCAGAAATCGAGCAGCACTACTTTGCCGCGAAGTTCGCTCAGGGTGATCTCTTTGCCCTTCAGATCGAGCACAACAAAAGGAGGCGCGGGCTCTCCTACCCATCGGCTCTGCTGGGCCGCGCGTTTGCGTTCCTTCGCCTGATGTTTGTCGTACCTAGGCAGCTCATACACGCCTCGCTCTTGGTGAACGACCGGCCGCTCGACGAAGTCACCTCCCGTGCGACGAATCTGTTGGTACGCCGCGAAACGTGACTCCGTCTCGGCATCTCCGACCGCCTTCGACAAGGCTTCGACGGCGGCCATCACCTCGGGGTCGAACGGATTGTACTGACTTGACTCGAGATAGCGGTCGAGAGCGGCTTGTTCGTCTCCGCGCGCAACGTGCACTGCCCCCAACGTCTTCAAGGACAGAGAGAACTCTGGGTATTCGGTCAGCGTGCTCTCTAGGATGGCGCGAGCGGGCTCGTATTTCTTTAGCGAAAGCTGCACCTGCGCGATGCGATTCGCAAGCAGCGGAGCAGCGAACCCCTCAGTTGGGATTGCCTTCTGGTACTCCACCAACGCCGCCTCGGGTTGGTCGTAGCGCATCATGAGCTCGCCGAGCTTCAGGAAGTCACGCAATCGGTGGTCTGCGGCAATGGCCGGGTCGAGATCGGAGTCATCCCCCCCTTCGAGAACCACAGGCAACTCGTCGAGCGACCGGCCGTCAAGGTTCTGGGCGCGCAGCCAGGTAAGCCAACGCCGCTCGAGGGTCTGGAAATCGGCGACGCCGACGCCCTGTGCGAGGGCTTGCTGCGCGTCAACGCCTTTTCGGTGTAGCGCGAGCGTGCGGATGAGGACCTCTTCGCCGCCTTCCTGGAAACAGTACGACATCAGCGAGGCCAGCTGGGCGTAGGCCAACGCAGCGCGCTCGGCCGACGGCATCTTGGCCAAGGACGGGTGCATCTCGTCGAAGCTGACCAGGTTATCGCGGCGCAGGGCCTCGGCGATTGCACCGCTTTGTCGCACAGAGAGGCGGAAACCATCCTCTCCGTTGGCCCAGCGGTTGTCGAGGTACTTTGCGATCGCCTCTTGCAACCAGACGGGAACAGACTGCACATCGTTGCCGCGGTATGCCACCACGAGGTGAATATACTCGTGGGCGATGGTGTCTCGCCATCCATAGCCACGCGCTCTGCTTCGAGGGCTGGTGACCAACAGCCGAGACCATTTGGACAGCGCCACAGTTCCAGTGGTGTACACGTCGTCGGCGGTGAGTGAGCTCGCCGCAATAAAGCTGCGGGTGTCCGGGAACAATTCCAGGATGGTGTCACCTGGAGGTGGCCCTCCTAGCAAGGGCGCCAAGTTGGCCTCGGCGAGCGTGAGCGTGCGCTTCGCGTCGTCTAGCAGCAGGACGTCCAGGCCGGGTCGAAACCGAATGAGGAAGCGACCATGACGCTCCTCAACCCAGTCAGCCGTCGCGAAGAGGGTGCGTTCAAAGTGGGTTTTATCGTCGTACTTGTCGATGTAGCCTAAGGAAATGGCGCGCTGCATCGCCCGGTTTGCAGTGGGGTAGTCTCCCTCGTAGAACGCCACCTCGGCGGCCATCGCGACCACCTGTGGATCCCCCGAGTTCTCGCCTCCGAGCTCGTCGATTTGGGCTCGTGCACAGGGTGTATCGTAGGCGCGTAGGCACTGGCTGAGTTCGGCCATCGACGCTGCCTGAGCGGGGACCGCACTCCACAAAAACAGCGCGGCAAGCCAAATCTTCATTGGGCCACCAGCTCTTCGTAGTACCGCTTCTTCCACGCACGAAATTCGTCGGGAACCTCGCCCTGCATTCCCTCGATGAGCGCTTTTCGGTAGGCCTCCGGGGTTGCATAGGCGTCGCGTCCGGGCAGCTCGATTTCCAGCTCACTCTGCATATTCTCGCCCTGCCGGTCGGAGTCCTGACCTTCGCCTTGGTCTTCGCCTTGCTGACGTTCAGATGGACTTTGAATGCCACCGCTGCCACCGCCGCCGCCGGCCTGTTTCATGGCCTCTTCGAGCGCCTTGCGCGCCCGACGAATTCGCTCCCCCGCAACAGACTGAGAGCCTTCGGCCGCCATGGCCTTCCCTTGTTGAAGGTCCTCGCCTGCCTGACCCATTCGGTCACTGGCCTCATCGAGCATTTCACTCATGCCTTCCGGATTCACTGCGAGATCTTTACGGACATCTTCCGCCTCACCCTGTGCCGCCTTAAGCCGGTTATGAAGATCCTTTTGGCGCTCCTCGAGCGCTTTGGCCTGGGTGCGCGACGAGGCATCCATTCGGCTGTTCCGAGACGCCAACAGCTGCAACAACCGCTCGATCTCGGCGACGTCCTTTTCGAGTCCGTGGGGGACCTCGGGACTGGGACCCTTCCAGTTGCCCGCTCGTTCTTGTAGACCGTAGGCGGTACTCTGGGTGACGATCCACTGATGGCTTGCTTCGGCTGTGGCCCCCAAAGCACCCCGCAAATCACGCGCCCGGATGGCGTCGAGCAAGGCCTCGGACGATTCGACAGCAGCACCCACCCGTTCGCGCTCGTAGAAGGGTCGTTTTGCGCGTTCAAGACCGGCCCGGTACTCGGTTCCGTCCGCTACAACACGCACCGCAAGCAGCTCGATCTTCGTCCAGGCCTTAGCGACCTCTTCGGCGGAGCTGTCGTCTTGTTTTTCCCGCAGGGCTTGCACGTCTTTCTGGAGCTTCCGTTGCTCGCTCTCTAGGTCGCGCAGCTCTTTTACGAGATCTTTCGCGTCTTCGCCCGACTGTTCTTGCTGCTGCTTGCGCTGTTCGAGATCTTGGACGATGCCGCTCGACATCTCTTTCAGCTGTTGCTGTAGGCGATCCATCAGTCGCTTCGCGTCTTCGGCGCGACCGTCGGCCAAGGCCTGCCGAATCTCTTCCATGAGCCCCTTCATCTCGCCTTCCCGGCTGTTGATGAACTCCTCGAGCCCACCGGACTCCAGCTTCGCCACCAGCGCCATCAGCTGACCGAGCTGACGCTCCAGCAGATCGAGCGCAGAGAGCATTTCTTGCGGATCTAGCTGACCTTGTTCGAGCATCTCGGACAGGTTCTCGGCGCTCTGCTCGAGCAACTCTGCCTGGGCCCAAACCTCCGTGAGGGCCTCGACCTGCCGAAAGCGAATAATCGCCAGCAGCGCGTTCTCGAGGGCCACCACGGCTTCCTCTCTCAGCGCAGTCGTGACTTCGACCTCGGCTTGAGGAGCGCGGGCGTTGGGCGACTCGGAAAATGCCAATTGCGTGTATCGAATGAGGTCGCGTCCGGTCGCGATCACCTTCTCCACATGATTCCGGTCGAGGCCCTCTCGTGTCATGCCATCCCACAGCCGCTCGGCAGCTTCCTGTACCGGTAGGTACTGGTCGGCGAGATCTTCTCCGTAGTCGAGCAGATTTTCGGCATCGCGCCCCGGCGGCCACGTTTCGGTCAAAAATCCGGCTAAGACAGGGACCATGAGCGCTTCCAACTCGGCCTGACGTTCGGCTCGCCGGTCACGACGCCCCTTGGCGCCCAAAACCACCAACTGCACGTACTGACTTCGTCCGACCTTGCTGCCGCTGACGGGGTCGTTGTCCCAAGCTTCGACGACCAAATCGACGGTGTCGCCAACCTGTAAACCGAGACTCGCTGGCGTGAAACCGACTCGGTCCAACAGCTCGGCACGGCGCACCACCTCGTCCCAGAGCACATTCCGCCCCTGGTCGCCGATCGCCAATTCGACGCGTCGAATTCCGAAGTCGTCGCGGGCCTGCCATTCCAGTTCGAACACCTCGTCGACGCCGACCTCGAGGGTGTCGGTTCCCGCATCGAGCATGACGTCGGGTGGCAGGTCTTCGGACGGCGAGATGTCGAAGTCCCGGGAGCGCTGCGGCTCGCCGTTTCGATACAAGACCGTCCGCCATATCCCCACGTATTTCTGGACCGTGAAGCGCCCTGATAAGGTTCGACCGTCTTCGCTCATGTGGGCGTCAAAAGCTTCGTCGTAGGCAACCAATCCAGCAGCCTCGGCAGACTCCGCGGTACGCAAGACGACATCGACCAGCGTACCAGGCGGTGCGCTCACGTCACCGGTGG
>JAACDH010000438.1 GCA_009936995.1 Rhodobacterales bacterium | reverse complement strand
GTTGACCTCAGGGTGGCGCCCGCCATCTTGCTCGTGAACCAGCGCTACCAACACCGCTCGATGCTCGACGAACAGCTGGTGATGCACGTCTTCGACGGTTCTCCCTACGTAGGACGGCGGTACCGATATGGTGCGGAGCCGGTTTCCTTCGACCGTCAGGAGCTCGTCGAGCACCCGGACCAAGCCACGGTTTCGCGCCACTGCGCCGATAATGACACCCGAATACCAGTGCCCCACCACGATCTCCTCGACACCCGCGAGTTCGAGGATCTCTTGAGACTGAGCGCTGTGCAGCTCGGCAACCGTATAGACGCCAGATGACAGGTGCTCGGCGGTGAGGGCCGCGAGCACCGTCCGGGCGTCTCGATCTTGCTCGGACCTTTGAATCAACTCGTCACGGAGCAGGATGAGGTTGGTGGCCTGGCGCAACCCAGCCATCTCGAGCACACTCACCCGGGTGTAGTCGCCGTGTACATGGTACAGCGACTGTCGAAGTAGATCGTCGGGTAGATCCTTGGGAATATCTTCCTCTTCGGTAATCAGCACCACGCAGCGCCCGGGCTCCACCGCGAACAACTCGCGCAGAACCGTGGGCCCCGAACCATTCCATCCACACACAACCGTGTGCTTTCGCAGCTCATCTAATTCCATCGCGTGCTCCTCTAGACCGGCAGAAAGCCGTCGCACCATGCTTGCCGAGACCGTACCGACCAATACGCCAAACAGTGTCATGCCGCCCAACATCAAAAACAGCGTGACCCAACGACCTAGGTCGGAGTCTGGCTGGCCGCCGATGGGCTCGCCCCCCACCAAGCTCATGCTCGCGAACCACAACGCCTCCTCGAACGTGGAAAACTGGGGGTTTCCGCGCTCGGCGTAAAGCAGGATGTCGGCCGACGATGCGATGAGCACAATCATCCCTACTAAGATGGCCACCAGCTCGCTACGGCGGGACCCCCGGAACGCACCTCCGAAGCCCGTTGCCTGTCGATTGATCAGAATTCCCGCCCGAAATAGGCGTAGCACCCGTAACACGCGGAAAAAGCGTAGTGGCCGAATGAGCGGTACGATCGCAAGAATGTCGAGCCAATAACGACTGAAGAACCTGGACTTTTTCTGAGCGACCCAGAACCGGGCGCTGAGCTCCACAACAAAAAGTGCGGTGATTCCCTGACCCACCAAGACCAAAGCGTCGAGGGTCGCACTGCGAGACATCATCAGCTCGAGCAACATTAACAACACAGAAAGCAAAATGAGGACCAGCAACACCAACTCGGTAATCGGATGGTGTAGGAACCGATCGGTCCGCTGCTTTAGCGTGTGGCGCTTCACCCCGATCTCGCGCATGTGTCTCTCCTGAGTCAATGTATCCCATCACCGAGCGCACGCTGGACGTTGGTAACGGTCGCGCCCCATCCCAACAGCAGGCTCCGCAGCAGTGCCGTGACGAGGGGCCCAGAACGGACGCCAGGGGCCAAGCGTTCATCGCGCTTACGAAAGTGATCGAGGCCATGGATTCCCGCCCAAAGAATGTAGGTGCGGACTCGCACATCCCCGGGAGATAGCAGCGATTCGACGACCGCGTCCGACAGGCAGGCCGCCACCGCCTCCAGCACCGGGTCGAGGGTGGCTTGAACGACCAGCGCTTGTTCATCCGAAAGCAATCGCCTTGGGTCGGACAGCCCGGCGTCGATGAGGTGGTGCATGGCCGGATGGGTCTCGGCGAAGGACCGCCAGGTCCGAACCGTGACCACTAACCTAAGGAGGGAACCTCCCTGGACTCCCCGCTGTGCTTCATTGAGCACCTCTGCGAAGACGCCGACGGCCCGCACTTGGAGGGCGCCGATCAGCATCTCTTTGCCGGAAAAGTATCGGTACAGGCCGCCCACCGCCACGTTCAGGGAGCGCGCCAACCGGGGCATCGTCAACTGGTCGAGCCCCTCTGACACGGCGATCGCCATCGCATGTTCCAGTATTTCGTTGGTTCTAGCTGCTTTTTTTTGTTGTCGTCTAGAAATCGGCTTGCTTTCTTCGTGAATCATGTTCATATAGTGAACCTAATTCACTATTGAGTCAAGGACCTTCTGATGCACGATCTAGTTATTCGCAACGGCACACTGGTAGATGGAACTGGCAACCCACGCTTTCAGGCCGACATCGCGATCGATGGCGACAAGATCACCGCGCTCGGCCCCAACGTCGGCCCCGGTCGCCGAGAGGTGGACGCAACCGGCAAACTGGTCACCCCGGGTTGGGTCGACATGCACACGCACTTCGACGGCCAAGTCTCCTGGGATCCGCTGCTCTCCCCCAGCAGCGAGCACGGCGTCACCACTGTGGTAATGGGCAACTGCGGCGTCGGTTTCGCCCCTGTCAAACCCGACGAACGCGACTGGCTCATTCAGCTGATGGAGGGCGTAGAGGACATCCCCGGATCGGCGCTCTCCGAGGGTATCCAGTGGGACTGGGAGACCTTCCCCGAGTACCTCGACGCCATCGAGAAGATCCCCCACGCCATCGACTACGCGACCCAGGTTCCCCACGGCGCCCTTCGCGCCTACGTCATGGGCGAGCGCGGCTGCAACAACGAGCCGTCCACAGCCGACGACATCGCCCAAATGTCCACGCTGGTCGAAGAGGCCCTCACCGCAGGCGCGCTGGGCTTCTCCACCTCTCGTACGGTCCTGCACAAGAGCGCCGAAGGCGTACCTGTGCCGGGTACGTTCGCCTCAAGGGACGAGATGTTCGGCATCGGCGACGCCCTACGACGGGCAGGTCACGGCGTGTTTGAACTCGCCAGTGAGCACATCACCCTCGGCTCCGAAATCCACTGGATGCGCGAGCTGGCCAAAGAGACTGGGCAGCCGGTGGTGTTCAACATGTCCCAGAGCGATCAGCAGCCCACACTGTGGAAGGACTTGCTCGCCGAGCTCGAGGACGCCCAGGCCGCGGGCATTCCCCTGTACGGACAGGTTGCAGGTCGGGCCATCGGCGTGCTGATGAACTGGCGAACCACCGCCAACCCCTTCGTGCTGATCCCCACAGTCGCTGCGCTGCTCGCGCGTCCCTGGGAGGAGGCCCGGGTGCTCCTTCGCGACCCTGAGATGAAGGCGAAGGTTCTGGCCGAAGCGCCGATGGTTGTTGGCGAATTCGAGTCGTTCATTACCCAGACATTCAGCAAGATGTTCCCCATGCGTAGCGCCGAATACGAGCCCGAGGCCAGCGAGTCGATCGCTGCCATCGCCGAGCGCGAGGGTCGCAGCCCAGCCGACGTGGCCTACGACATACTCATGGAAGACGACGAGAGCGGAGTCCTCTACTTCCCGTCGTTCAACTACTCGAACGGCGACCTCGAGATCCTCCGAGACCTACACAGCAGTCCTGCCACCCGGATGGGCTTGTCCGATGCAGGCGCCCACTGTGGAGCCATCTGCGACGGCGGAATGCCCACCTTCATGCTGGCGTTCTGGACACGGGACCGCAAGCGCGGTGACACCCTAGAAATCGAGCACGTCGTCAAGCGCCAGACCTCGGAGACCGCCGCCTTCTACGGACTCCACGACCGCGGACTGCTGGCCGTAGGCAAGAAGGCCGATGTGAACATCATCGACTACGACAACCTCGGTATTGACCGTCCTCAGCTCGCGTTCGACCTGCCGGCAGGAGGTCGCAGGCTGGTTCAGAAGGCCACCGGCTACGACATGACGATCTGTAGCGGAACCGTAATTTTCGAGGGCGGCGTCTACACGGGCGCCCTGCCCGGCCAGCTGATTCGCGGTCCACAAGCATAGGGTGTCCGGTTCGCGGGTTACCTTTTCGTCGTGAAGCACCTCACCCGTTCAACTTGGTCCGTCCTCCTTGCCCCCCTCCTCTTTGGCGGGTTGCTGTGCAGTCCCCCTGCCGCTGCCGGCGCCCAGAAGAAGAAGGACACGCCCGTTCCCTTGGTGGTTGAAACGGTGGACCCGTTCTCCGATGAGAACCTCGAGTCCATTCTCAACGAGGTGCAACCCCTCGTCGAGGCGGCCGCCGGGCGGAAGTTCAAAACCAAGCCCAAGCTGGTGCTGTCCGAAGACGTGGACTTCCCCGGCCTGATTACCGCCGAGATGCAGTGGATTCTGGGCGAAGTCATGCCCGATACCCCCGAGTTGATGCGCAACAACATGGCCGCCCAGTCCGGTCGCTCCATGTCGAGGCATGTACTTGGGAAATACGGCCTACTGTCCAAGGAGGTGTATCTACCCAAGCGCCTACTGGAAGACGTCCCAAGTCACATCGAGGTCGATTCAGAGCGCATCAATGATGTTCTGCGGCTGATCATCGCTCACGAAATCACCCACGCGCTCAACGATCAACACGCCGACCTACCCGCACAGGTTTCAGTGATGATCGACGCCGAACAACTCACCGCCGCTGGCGGCGTCTGGGAAGGGTTGGCCACCTGGGTCGAAGGTGAAGTCGCCCGAAACTTGGGCCTCAAAGAACTCTTCTGGAAGCTCAATGGCCTTCAGGGCTGGGGTCCCAACGGCCTTGAGAACGTCAGCGCTTGGGACACCTGGGCTAAGTACGGCTTGGGCCGCGACTTCATCAGTCACCATGCCGCATCCGGTACCGACGCCCTGTGGGAGCCCGTCGTCGACCTACCTGCCAGCACCAGTATGTTGTTCCGGCCCGATACCTACAGCAGCGAAGCACCGGTTCCACCCAGGAATTACAACCTGGCGCTCAAAGGCGTCGACCAAAAGCTGTCCAAGGGCGACTGGATGATCTCCAATACCCGACTTGGCGAGGTCGATCTTCGTGGGGAGACCATCCACGATGAGTCCAACATGGAGGCGCTGGATGCCATGCTGAGTCAGTTGGTGTGGGCCCAACAACTCGACTTGATGCGCTCGGATCGCGAGGCCGTCATTCGCATTCTCGAGTTCAAGGATGACACGGGTCCCAAACAGCTCTTCGAACTGCTACGGGCCCAACGTAAGGCAGTCAACCAGCACGCCAGCGCCGAGCGAGGCGTCGAGATCGAGGTCATCACTGAACCCTTCGCCGACGTCGAGGCGGATGACGCCGTGCTGCGCATCGAGAAAATCCCCATCGGCAACGGCCGGCACATCGAACGCCACGCTGCCTGGGTGGTCCGAGGCAACACCGTGGTGGTTGTGGTATCCGAGAGGTTTCGACCAGGATTGCGTACTGGATGGACGGTAGAAGCAGTCTTTTCTGGGCTGGATGCGCTGTAGCACTTACCCAGTCCAGGTGTGCATCACAGGCTAATCTAGATGGTTGAAGCGGGTCACTGGCTGCAACTGGCCGTTGCAGAACGGCACAATTTCCCTTGACGCCACACGTAGGCGCGAATTAGATGCTGAACGAGCATTCATTCAATGCCCGGAGGCAACCATGCTTGAGCAACTCATCAGCGACCTGAAAGGCGCACCCGAGAAGATCAACGATGGCGCATCGCGCCTAAACGAGCGTCGCCAAGAACTCACCGACCAAGCCCGTACCCGCGTTCTTACCGCACGTGGTGACGGCGCCGAGCGTCTGTGGCACTTCCAGACCAACACCCTCGAAGCCGTCGGCGCGGTCCTCGAAAAAGGCCACGACCTTCCTGTCGTTGGTCGTATCGCAGACAAAGCCGTCGGTCTGGTTGGTGAACGTCTCGAGGCGCACACCACGCCCACCATCGAAGCGTACGACGACAAGAACGCCAAAGACATCATTGCCGCGGTGAGGGACCTCACCAGCAACGCGTCATTGGTAGCCATTCGCGCATACGAAACCGGTCACAAAGCCCGTAAAACGGTGCTTAAGGCCGTCGATGTGCGTATCGCGTCACTCCCAGAATTGGTCGCAGCCTAGCGCTCGGCTATCCATTTTCCCTTTCGCGGAAAGTACACCGCCCGTCCTCCCCACCCCCAAACGGATGAGGGCGGGCGGTCTGCGTTCCGGGCTATGTACCTGTATGGACACAACGCCCCCCCCGCTGCGGCCCGAGCTTGTCGGCCGAGGCATTCGAGACCAACGGCTCTTGGCCGCCATGGACCAGGTCGACCGCCGGGCTTTTGTAGATGCCAACGTCGCCCAGCGCGCCTATCGCGATGAGTCCCTTCCCATCGGAGAGGGTCAGCGACTGGGTACCCCCTTTCTCACCGCCCAGATGGTGGCCCTGGCGCAGATCCATCCCGGTCATCGCGTACTAGAGATCGGCACTGGGTCCGGCTACTCGGCCGCGGTCATCGCCACGATGGGCGCAGAGGTGTTCAGTATCGAATCCAACCCGACCTTGGTTGCCCTCGCCCAGCAACGGCTGGTGCCATGGCCAAACGTCCATGTCCACTGCGGAGATGGACGCCTCGTTTGGCCCGACGGCGGACTCTTCCACAGTATACTCATCGGCGGCGCCACCCAGTATCTGTCCCAAACCTGGCTCGACCAGCTCATGATCGGCGGACGGCTCATCGCCGCGGTAGGCGACCAAACGGCCCAAGAGCTGGTCGTACTCGAGCGCACCCGCCGCGGATTCTCACGGCGAGGCACCGGCCCGGTCTATCTCACCACGCTCACACCTTGAAGCGCAGCACCGTGCTCCCCACCATGATGACTTCGCCGCCTTTAAGCTCGACCTTATCGACTTTTCGGCCGTTGATAATCGTTCCGCAGGACTCACCAAGATCGCGAAGTATCCACTTCTCATCCGTGCGCATCACTTCGCAGTGAAGCTCGCCCAATTTTTTGTCGCCGACCAACTGTAGGTCCGCGTCCTCACCGGAGCCAATACTCAATCGGGCGGCGATTGCGACTTTGGTCCCACGTCGAGCACCCGTCACCACCTCGACGAAGGACGGCGCGACCTCTTGCTTCATGGGCGTCTCTTCCGGTCGGTCGCTGTCGGGGATGAGGGTATCGCCATGGCTTATGTTCACCGGCATCTGAATCACCGGGACCTCTGACAATGGCGTAAACTTGCTGGCGCCCATTGGAGCCGGAGGGAGGGTCTCTTCGCGCCGTTTTATTGGCGGCGGGGTCGTCCGGGCACCCATGACGGCCGCTTTACCGGTGGCGAGGTCGGGTGTGGCCAGCTGTGCGACCAACTCTTCCGAAAGCGACGGCGGCGCCGCTTCGTTTAAATCGGAATCGTCGAGGAGAACAGGCGGAACCCCAATGACCGTGTGAATGTCGTCTGGTTCGGAATAGTCACTCGCGAACAACGAAATAGGGTCGGCACCATCTTCGGCACCCGGCACGTCGAAGTCTTCAACGACGACCGGTTCAGCGCCGATAGTGTTCGCTGCCGCAACCTCCAGCTCGGGCGTATCATCGAAGAAACCAGAGAAGGAGAGATCGGGGGCTGGTGACGCACCCTCACCTTCCATCACTTCACCGGCCGCCTGGGTCGCTTCTGTAGCCTCAGGCTCAGGCTCAGGCTCAGGTGCGGGCTCGGGCTCGGGCTCGGGCTCGGGCTCGGGCTCGGGTGTAGCTTGAGAAGAGGGTTCAGACGCACGGTCCTCGATGACATCCGCCTCGGTTTTGGCGGCGGGCGGAGATGCTGCGCCACCCACAGCGACCTGGATCAGATGTCCACCGATGTCAAGTTGCTCACCGCCCTTGAAGCGAGCAGACCGAACCGCAGTTCCATCGAGCGAAACATCGGTATCGGCGCTCAGATAGAGCACATCCGCCACCCGACGAACGGTGATCGATACCCCGCCTCTCTCAAACACGAGCTCCAACGCCTCTGGGGAGAGTTTTGCGGCCTGGTATCCATCTTCGTAGAGCGCAAATGAGATGGCTACTTTGGGGGGGACCGAAGAGGCGTTCACCGAAGTTGCGTCTATCGGCGGCGACGGGTTGCCCGCGAAAAGCTCGTCCCAGGCCATGTCGGCTCGGAGGTCTTCGTTGCGAACCCCGCCCAGCTCGCGGGGGGGCGGAACAAACTGCCGAGGCACTGTGACGTCGAAGTCGTCTTGAAGCTGGGCCCCAGACCACAGATAGGCTTGGGTTAGATCGATCTCCTCGATGCCCCCAGACCAGAGTCCGTCGACGGTCTCGATGGGGACTTTCCAGGCTGGATAGCAGCTCGTCAGTCGCTCGAAGAACTCCTGATCGAGCATCTGGTAACGCACCAAGACGTCGACCACGGCACACGCCAAGCGCATCGGCGTTTCGCCGCCCTCGACGATCCCGCGGCCCATACCGGTTCGCTTTAACCAAGCGCTCATACCTTCTACCGACAAAACGCCGGCCAACAAACGCGCCAAGGCCTCTTGAGCAGTGAACCGCTTGGGAACGGCGCGCACCCACGGCGCCCGATGGGACCCAGGATGCCCGGCTCGGGCTGACAGCGCTACGCGCGCCAAGCTCCACCAACCCTGAACGTCGTCCATCTCCACATCGAGTGCGCGGTTTGCCCAGCCCAATGCGCCGGCGAGTCGGCCCTGCATCCATGCCACATCGCCCATCCCCAGGCTGGCTTTGGTGCGGGCTCGAGACATGTCGACCGACCGATAAAGCACCAGCAACTTGTCGAACATTTCTCCCGCGAGCTCGGGTTCGCCCCGGTCGAGGTATACCGGACTCGCAACGCGAAGCGCCTGAATGAGACGGGGGCTCAGCCGCAGGGCCTCTTGCAGGCGTTCTACGGCTTCATCGCCCTTGCCCTGGCGAAGCAAAATTCTTGCCCAAGCAGTATTATCGGCCGCCCGCTCACTTGCCTCGGGTTCCTGCGGGTTCTTGCCCTTAAAGGTCGTAAGCAGTTGCTCAAAGAGCGCCTCTGCCTGTTCGTTCTCGCGACGTCGATGATGAATTCGAGCCAGACGACGGAGGGCCACCGTGTGGTCCGGCACCCGTTCGAGAATGGCACCGTACACGCGAATCGCCAGCTCTGGTAAGTGAACCGACGTAGCGATAAGTCCAGCGCGAAGTAAAAGTTTTGAGGCCTCGGACTTGTTGCCCAAAGCAGCCGCCCGGCTGACCATCATTTCGATCGCTTTGGCCCAATCGCCCTGATTCGCCCAAGCCAGCTCGACCTGAGTCGCAAGCGCAGTCAAATCGACGCCACCCGCCTCGGCCCGAGTGAGCCACACTAGGCCGTCTGTGATGTTGTCGAGATTCTCGACGAGTGCCTGCCCAATTCGATAGGCCACCTGGGGCCGCTGTCCATCCTCCAGGTACGGTAAAAGTTCCTTGGAAACTCGTACGTATTCGCTCCAGTCACCCTGGCGCTCTGACAGCGCTCGTTGGGCCCGTAGCGCCATTCGTGCCGTGACCGGGTCTTGGTGATGGTCGAGAACTCGCTGCCAGGACTCGTGCGCCACCGAGGGGTCGTCGAGGGGGTCCTCGAAAACGCGGGCGACCAAAGTACACAGCTCGGCCGCCACCGCGCCGGAGCGCTGGTCAGCCACCGACATCAGTAGATCGGCATATCCACGCCAGTCGCCCGTGGATTGAGCGATCGACACCAACGACGCCAAGGGACCACTGCTGGCCTCGAGGGCCCCATAACCGCCGCCCTCGGTAGTGGCGATAAGCGCCTTGTGAACCTGGGCTTGGGCTTGATCGAACTGACCCAATCCAAGATAAAGACCACTCAACCGCTGTCGGAGTGCCACGTCATCGGCGCTTCCCAGGTCGAGGAGACGCTCGAGGTGAGCTGCGGCGATGGCAGGCCGTCCACGCTCGTCGGCGCGATCGGCAAGCTGTCGCACGGTTTCGACATCGGAAAGCAGAAGCGCGACCATCGAGGACGCGTCTGGGAAACGCTCGTCGAGCTCCCACACGGTGGCTTTGCGAATCACCGCCCGCAGCGTCCCGGAGCAATTGAGCCCCTCGATGAGCCGGCTGGGATCGCGAAGCACCCAGAAGGGAAGCTCTGCTTGATGTACCGCATACATGGCCGTCATTCCCAATGAATAGACGTCGGCCAACGGGTCGCGTTGGTAGTCGCGTTGCATCTTTTCGGGCGCATCGTACAGACTGCCGTCGCTGCGACCTCCAGACAGGTCGAAGTTGTTGAGGTGTGCTGCACCATCTTCCGAGAGCACCACATTGGCCGGATGAACCGCGCCGTGCACCACATCTTGGCTATGCGCTCTCCCCAGCGCTTCGGCCACCTCCAGCACCATCTGAGTAACGTCGGTGGGGTCCAAAGTGAGCGCAAGCTTTTCTAGATCGTTGGCGCCAAAAAATTTGGACACGACATACACAAAACCATCGTCGGACTGGCCGGATTGCAGAATTCGAGAGATGCCCGGATGCTCCCACTCGCTGAGCTTCTCGGCCTCGACCAGGAATCGTCCTACCTCGCCGTCGTCCATGACCCAGGGCGCATGCATGACCCTTACATTGACCGGCGTAGACTCGGAGCGATCGTAGGCCAGCCAGCGAACGCTGGACGCGTCTTCGCCCAAGCGGCGGAGCAACCGATACCGACCGTCGTTCAGAAATTCGCCAGGACGCAAACGAGGGCCCCGTCGCATGGCTCGCCGCGCGCGAGCGATGAGATCGGCCAAATCGGTGGCCCCTCCGTCACGCTGGACGTACAAATCTGCCAGAGTCTCGCCCGCCGCTTTCATCTTATCGTCGGTATAATCTGGACCAAGCGGTACTTCGGGTTCTGAACCTTTCACGGCGGTATTCGTCTGGTCCATAGCGCCGGCATCGCCGGAGATATCTTCGCGCATTGGTTTCCTCCCAGTGAAACATCGCTCCCCGCGACGCCCTATAGATTGGAGTGTACCAGCACAGACCGACCTAGCGTCGAGCGGCCTCGTCCGTGGCGATGCGCACGCTGGCATCAAAGCCAGATTTTAGACCCGCTTTGAGCACCGGCGGCATGTTGCTACCGGCCTTGGCCAACCAACCCGCGCTATCGTCGAAGCTGAGCTTTGAGACGAAAGTGACACGGCTGGTACGGGATTCGCCTGGACTGACGATGAAAATGCCGTAAATGTCTCCGACATCGAGGACGGAGCCGAACATGAAGCTTCGCAGGTCGAGGCCGGCCATGGTCTTGTCCATGACCGCTTCGTACTGACCCCAGGTGCTGGTAGGCACGTAGCTAGCCTCAAGCTTCTCGAACCACAGGTAGGTGGAGTCGCCTTGCGTCTTTTTGTACATCCGCTGGGGGTACTTCACGTAGAAGAGCGTGAGGTCGAGGACGAAAAAGCTATCGGAGTACGTCTCGCCTGAGAGCGGATCGGTGCCGGTTCCGAGCGGAACCACCGCCACGGCGCCCGACATATAATTTGGTAGCTTAATCATCTGATCGAAGATGATGTCTTTGACGACGTCGTGGGGCAGGTCGGTGTCGCCCTCACCGGTAATCATCGGCATATAGCCGTCGCTTACCTTCTTCAGTTTCAGTGTGTCGTAGAGCTGACTCTTGTAATGGGAGACGCTAGCGTCGCTCCAGAATCCATCCTCGTTGAGCATACGCCCAATCATACGTTCACTCTCGTCAGAGTGCATCTTCAGAGAGACACCAGATGTACTTGCGTACTGGGCGACCGCCTCGGCGGTCTCGGAGGGCATGTTCGCCTGAGCGGGCACAGACAGGCCGATGATCAGTACGGATAGGGTCGCAAGCAGCGAGCGCATAAGAGGTTC
>JAACDH010000061.1 GCA_009936995.1 Rhodobacterales bacterium | reverse complement strand
GAACACGTCGAAGAGGGCGTCGGCGCTGATTGGCAGCTCGACGGTGTTGACGTACCGCTGCGGGGCGCTGTCAAAGAAGTCACGCTCGAAGGATTCACACGGGATGAACGGCTTGTCGGTATCGGTGGGGAGCGTGGTGGGGGCGACGGCGTTCATTTGAGGGCTCCTGCGGAACGGGCGGCGGTGACGGTTTCTTCAGAGAGCTCGAGGCTGGCAAAGACGGCGTCCGCGTCGGCCCCTAGGGCGGATGGCGGGGTGAACGTCGAAGGCGTTGGGGCGCCCATCGGTACGGGCATCACCGGGAACCCGTCGGTGAACACGACGGCGAGCCCCAAGGCTTCGTCGGCGAGGGCTTCGGCGGGCGTGAGCACGGGCTCGCAGGCGACGTCGTGGCCGTCGAAGAGGGCAGTCCAGTCAGCCATGGCTCGGGTGCGGAAGAGGTCTTCGACCGTTTGATGGGCGGCTTCGGAGGCGTCGTATTGCAGCGCAATAAGGTCGGGCCGCTGGGCCACCTCGCAGAGCTTCTTCCAGAACCAAGGCTCGAGGGCGCCAACGGCCATGTGCCGGCCATCTTGGGTTTCGTAGCAGCGGTAGCAGGGTGCGGCTCCGGTGAGCATGTCTTCGCCGCGTTTAGCGCCTTTCCCAACGAACTTAGGCGTCAAGAGCACAGGGTTGAACGCGGCCGCACTTCGGGTCAGAGAGACATCGAGCCAGCGGCCCTCTCCGGTGAGGTTTCGGTCGAGGAGTGCTGCCAGGATGCCCACTGTGGCCGGATAGGTGCCGCCGCCCACGTCGCTGATCTGAGCGAGGGGCACGGTGGGCGGCCCGTCCTTTGGCCCCTGAAGCGAGAGCAGGCCGGCGCGCGCGAGGTAGGTGAGGTCATGACCTGCGCGATCGGCCAGGGGACCCGTTTGGCCGAAGCCCGTCAGCGAGGCGATGATCAAGCGTGGGTAGGCGGTACGGAGGTCTTCGGGCGCGAGTCCGAGCCGCGCCAAGACGCCGGGACGAAAGGACTCCACCAGGACGTCGGCTTTGGCGATCATCGCGCGCAACAGCGCCACGCCTTCCGGGGCCTTTAGGTTGACGACAATCGACTGTTTACCTGCATTTAACCCGCCGTAGGAGAGGCTCATACCCCGATGTTGCGGCGGCGTGTAGCGCATGGCATCGCCGTTGGGAGGCTCCACCTTGATCACGGTTGCGCCCAGGTCGCAGAGCATCCGAGTGAGCAACGGTCCCGGCAAATAGCGAGACAGATCGATGACGATGAGGTCTTCGAGGGGACGCAGCGGGCGTTCCATAGATGCTCCAGCGGTGATTCAAGAGAAGTGAAACATGTTCTAGTCTGGTTTGCCAGTGTTGGATAGCACTTCGGGGAATTCGACTCAGAGGGCGGGTGGTCGCGCAAAGTGAAACGTGTTCTAGTGTATTCTCTAAGCCCACCTCAGGAGACCTGATGTCTGAGTGCTACATCTACGACGCTGTGCGAACCCCACGGGGTCGCGGCAAGGCGGGCGGCGGGCTGAACACCGTTGCGCCCATCGATCTGGCCCGAACGGTCCTCGAAGCGGTCCGCGATCGGAACGGTTTTGATACCGCCGAGGTAGACGACGTCATCCTGGGTTGCGTCGAGCCGGTCAAAGAGCAAGGCGGAAACATCGCCCGAATTGCGGCCCTGTACGCGGGCTACGATTTGTTGGCGCCCGGCATGCAGGTGAACCGGTTCTGCGCTTCGGGCCTTGTGGCGACCAACCTCGCTGCCGCGCGGATTATGGCCGGGCAAGACGACTGTGTCATCGGCGGCGGCGTCGAGAGCATGAGTCGAGTGCCCATGGGCTCCAGCCGTGGACCCTGGGCCACCGACCCCCAGGTTGCCACGTCGACGCACTTCATTCCCCAGGGCATCAGCGCCGACCTGTTGGCCACGTTGTTCGGGTACTCTCGAAGAGACTGCGACACCTTCGCGGCGCTCTCCCAGGACCGCGCCGCTGCCGCTTGGGAGGCCAAGCGCTTCGCCAAGTCCATTGTGCCGGTAAAAGACAACAACGGTGTGAATCTCCTGGACCGCGATGAGCACATGCGACCGGGCACCACCGCCGATAGCCTGGCCAAGCTGCGTGCCTCGTTCACCAAGCTTGGGCAAAACTACGGTTTCGACGACTTGGCGATACAGGTGTACCCCGAGGTCGAGCGCATCGACCACGTTCACCACGCCGGAAACAGCTCGGGTATTGTCGATGGTGCAGCGGCCATTTTGCTCGGCAGCAAGGAATGGGGCGAGCGCAACGGTCTCAAGCCGCGGGCGAAAATGATCAGCTTTGCCTCCATCGGCAGCGAGCCTACCTTGATGCTCAGCGGGCCGGCTGACGCGGCGATCAAGACCCTGAAGCGGGCGGGAATGTCCGCGAGTGACATCGATTTGTGGGAGATCAACGAGGCCTTCGCGGCCGTGGTCTTGCGCTTCATCGACGTCTTAGAGCTGAACACCGACGTGGTCAACGTGAACGGCGGCGCCATCGCCATGGGACATCCGCTTGGAGCCACGGGCGCGATGATTCTCGGCACCGTCCTCGACGAGCTCGAGCGCCGCGACCTGTCCACTGGACTGGCCGCTCTGTGTGTGGGCGCCGGAATGGGCACCGCAACCATCATCGAACGCTGCTAAGGAGGCCGATATGTTCCGCAATGAGCGAGATGCTGATGGCATCATCACCCTGACCTTCGACATGCCCGACCGTTCGCAGAACGTCTGGAACCGCGACTCCCTAGAGGCCCTGAACGCGGCCATCGACACCATCGCCGCCGACGCGAAGTGCATCGGCGTGGTGCTCACCTCTGGCAAGAAGGACTTCGTAGCGGGCGCCGATCTAAAGGACCTCGAAGCCATCTCCCAAGGCGGTCGTTCCGCCGAAGAGCTGTACGAGGGCGCGGGCGCCTTGTCGGCGGTGCTTCGCAAGCTAGAGACGTGCGGAAAGCCGTTTGTGGCGGCCATCAACGGCACGGCCTTGGGCGGTGGACTCGAGCTGGCGCTGGCCTGTCACTACCGAATCGTCGCCGACGCCAATCGCATCAAGATCGGGCTGCCCGAGGCCACCCTCGGCCTGCTTCCCGGCGGCGGTGGAACCCAGCGTCTTCCCCGGATGATTGGGGTGCAAGCCTCGCTTCCGTTGTTGCTGGAAGGCAAGCAGCTCCGGCCTCAAAAGGCCCTACAAGCGGGTGTGGTAGACGCCGTGGTGCGCGCCAACGAGCTGATTGCCGCCTGTAAGGCGTGGGTAGAGACCTCCCCAAGCGCGGTTCAGCCCTGGGATATCAAGGGCTTCAAGGTTCCCGGTGGCGGCCTTGAAGACGCGGCCATCGCCAACGTGTTTATGGTCGCCAACGCCATGTTCGCGGCCAAGACCTACGGCAACTATCCCGCCGGCAAGGCCATTCTGTCTTGCCTCTTCGAGGGACTGCGCCTCGACATCGACAGCGGCCTAAGAATTGAGTCCCGCTATTTTGTCGAGCTGCTGCTGAACCCCGTGGCCGGCGCGATGATTCGGACGATGTTCATGAGCCTCGGCGACGCCAACAAGCTGAAGCGTCGACCCGAAGCCTCCAAGCGTCCGCCGACCAAAGTGGGCATCATTGGCGCCGGACTGATGGGCGCCGGAATCGCCTATTCAACGGCCAAAGCGGGTATCTCCGTGGTGCTGCTCGACCGCGACCAGGCCGCTGCAGACAAGGGAAAGGCCTACGTCTCATCGAGCGAAGACCGGAAGATTGCCCGCAAGCGCAACACCGAGGCCAAGCGCGACGCCCTGTTGGCGCGCATCGTCACCACCGCGGACTACGCCGACCTAGCGGGCTGTGATCTGGTCGTCGAGGCGGTGTTCGAGGACCGCGCCGTGAAGGCGAAGGTCACTGGGCTCGCCGAGGCCGTCATTGGTTCAGACGCCGTGTTTGGCTCGAACACTTCCACCCTGCCGATCTCGGGGCTGGCCCAAGCCAGTGTTCGCCCCGAGCGGTTCATCGGCCTGCACTTCTTCTCGCCCGCCGAGCGAATGCCGCTGGTCGAGGTCATCGTCGGCGACAAGACGTCGGACGAAACCCTGGCCTGGGCCCTGGACTTTGTGCAGGCCATTGGCAAGACGCCCATCGTGGTCAACGACCGCCGTGGCTTCTACACCAGCCGGGTGTTTGGCACCTACATCACCGAGGGCATGGTGATGCTCGCCGACGGCATCAAGCCGGCCCTCATCGAGAACGCAGGTAAGCGATCTGGAATGCCCATGCCTCCGCTGGCCCTCGCCGACGAAGTGGGCCTCAAGCTGATGTACCAAGTGGGCGTGCAAACCCAAGCCGACCTGGGCGACGACGCCCCCAACAACCCCTCCACTCCGGTGCTCGAAGCGTTGGTGATGAAGGCGGATCGCGGCGGTAAGCGCACCGGCGCGGGCTTCTACGACTACGGCGACGACCGCCGACTCTGGTCCGGTTTGGGCGCGCTCTATCCCGTGAGTGCACAACAACCGACCGCCCCCGACCTGGTCGAGCGCTTCCTTTACACCCAGGCCCTCGAAGCTGCCCGCTGTATGGACTTGGGTGTGCTCAACGCCGCCGAAGACGCCGATGTGGGCGCCATCATGGGCTGGGGATTCGCGCCGTACACCGGCGGCCCGCTGTCTTACATCGATGGCATCGGTCTGCAGGTCTTCGTGGACCGAGCCGACGCGCTGGCCAGAGCCCACGGACCGCGATTCGAGCCGCCGGGGCTGCTGCGGACGATGGCGGCGGAAGGACGTTCGTTCTACTAGCCAATCCCCATCGCCTCGAACCGCCTATCAGGCTATTCTTGGTCAATGACCCCTGAACCCATCGACCTCTTCCATACTTGGTACGCCGAGGCCCACGCCGCCGAAGGCCTGGCTGATGCGGTGTGTTTGGCCACGTCCACGCCCGACGGTTTTCCCTCGGCGCGGATGGTTCTGCTGAAGGCGGCCGACGCCGATGGTTTTGTGTTCTACACGAACCTCGGCAGCCAGAAGGCGCTGGAGCTCGCCGAGAACCCCAATGCGGCCTTGTGTTTTCATTGGAAGTCGCTGAAGCGACAGGTTCGGGTGATGGGTGCGGTGACGCCGGTGGCCGACGCGACCGCAGACGCCTACTTCGCCAGTCGCGCCAGGATTAGTCAGATTGGCGCTTGGGCTTCTCGGCAGTCCGAGGAGCTCGACAATCGGTTTGCCCTGGAAAAGGCGGTGGTCAAATACACGGCGAAGTTCGGCACCGGCCCCGTTCCGCGCCCCGAGTACTGGTCGGGTTTCCGCCTGACGCACGCTCGTGTTGAGTTCTGGGAAGAGCTGCCGTTTCGGCTGCATCGACGCCGGAACTACTCCCGCACGCCCGAGGGCTGGCGCGAGCAGCTGTTGTTTCCGTAAGGGCTGGTAGGTGTGGCGACCTCCTAGGTGCACATCCCCGGAGTCGCCTTGCAAACCCTCGTCGCCGTCATTGAATAGGGCACTTGTTGCGTCGGGTGGATACAGAGGGGGCATGACCTCCGACAATCCATTCGCCGCCCTGGCCGAATTGAAGCCTCAGCTGCCCCCTGGCGAGAAGATCGAAGCAGCGGCTGCCGTCGCGAAGGTTGTTCCCGACGGCCCAATGTTTGCCAAGAAGGTCATCGTGTCCCGACAGAAGAAGGGGAGGGGTGGCAAGTTGGTTACCCTGATTCGCGGTGTTCTTCTACCCGAAAAAGAGCTGAGTGCCTTTGCGAAGAGGTTGCGGAAAGAGCTGGGTTGCGCGGGGTTTGTCGAGGGCGAAAGTGTGGTGCTTTCGGGCGACCAGACCCAACGCGTGGAGCCCTGGTTACTTGAGCAAGGCGCGACGAAGGTAATTGTGAACCGGTAGGGCCTCGAAGCGCGGTGTACTGTCGGACGCCATCATCGCTCCAAACACCCTAAAGCGTAGGACTAACGCGGGTCTGTTGCGCTCCCTGCAACCGACGCCTCTGTCCGCAGTAGGTCCTGGCCAAGGGGCGAGGCGGGTCCCGCCGAGAGGGCGGTCGCCACCCCCTTCGCCCGCAGCCAAGACTCGCGAGCCGCGCCATGGCGACCCGCTCGAGCCAACATGCGCGCCCGGGTGTTGTGTGCCAGCGCCTTTCCGAGGGGCCAATCTCGACTCCGAACCTGCTGTTCGGCCGCCTGGACCATTGCGATCCCCGTTCGCTCGTCGCCCATCCTCGCCAAGGCCTCGCCGTAGCCCATCAGGTAGTGGGCGTGGGGCTCTTCGAACCGACCCTCAAGGAGCGGCAGCGCCTCCTCGAACCCGCTCAGCGCCTCACCCACCCGACCGTCCTCGAGATCGGCCATCGCCCTGGCCCCGCGAGCCACGGCCCCGAGCACCGGCTCTCCGCACAGCTTTAGGGCAGCCTCTGCCTGGGAGAGCTGCGCCGCCGCGCCCTCGAGATCTCCACCCGCTCGGGTGGCGTTGGCCCGGATCGCCAGGGTAAATGCAGCGTATAGGTCGGACCCAAGCTCACTGTGTAGCGCGATGGCCTCGTCGAGATGACGCGTGGCTGCGGTGAGGGCGCCAATGCTCAGCGTGAGTTGCCCGAAGTTGGTGAGGGTCGACGCCATGCGCGCTCGGTCGTGGATGGAGCGGTGGTAGGCCATGGCCTGGCGGTAGTCCTCGAGCGCTTCGAGAACCTGGCCAAGCCCGGCCCGTGCCGCTGCGCGGTTGCCGATGACTGGGGCGATGTCTGCGGTGGCGCCCGCCTTCTCGAACAGCTTCAGCGCAGCATTGTAGTGCTTGACCGCCTGCTTCAGATCGCCCTGGGAGGCGGCCTGAATGCCTTGGTTCGCGAGCGTGTGTGCCCGGCTGTTCGGAATGTTCATTCGGATCAGCGTATCGTCCGTTGCATGCGGACGCCCGTATCTGAGCCGTGGTGAGCACCGATAACGCTCGCGAGGCATGACGAGCGTTGTGGAGCGTCGAGAGGCTAAATTCACCGGTCGATAGGTGGCGCTCAATGGGGTGTGACACAATGATTCCATGAGCCTCACATTCCTGATTCCTTCCGATGACGTCGACGCAAACCAAGCCCTCCTCGAGGACCCCGTCGTCCAAGGGCTGACTGGGCGCGGCGTCGAGGTCCACAGCTCCGACCGCGGGCTCGAGGTGCGAATCCTGGCGGGCTCGAATCGTGCGGACCACCAGCTGGCGTTGACGCTGGTGCGTAGATTCGCGGTGGCCCGCCATGCGTCTATCCTGCCCGATGGGGGCGATGAGATTGCAATAGAGGCGTTTGACGTCCAATATGGTGCGGATTGGGTTGACATCCAGCTGTCCTCGACGCCGCCAACAATCGCCAATCCCGTAGCGCCGGCCAACGTGGAGGCCACGCCCGACGAGCAGAAGGTGTACACCACCCTCGCCGAGTTCTGGCCGTACTACCTTAGTGACCACCGAGACCCGTTGAATCGTGCCCTGCACGTGGCGGGCTCTCTCGGGGCGCTCTGTTGGCTTGCCGCGGCCGTGGTGCTGGGCAACCCTTGGCTGGTGCTCGCGGGGCTCGTCAACGGCTACGCGTTTGCCTGGGTGGGCCACTTCATTGTCGAGAAGAATCGCCCGGCCACGTTTACGTACCCGGTGATGTCGTTTGTCTCGGATTGGAAGATGCTGTTTTACATCCTCACGTTTCAGATCGAAGGCAAGCTCGCCGAGCTCGACGACTAGGGTTCACATGCCGGTGTGTACGCCGTCGGCTCCCGCGCTATACCGGCGCCGGAGGTCGCTCTTGAACAACAACGATGTGCTTCGCGGTGTCAGCCAAGCCCTTTCCCTGACGGATATGCAGACGGTCGAAATCTTCGCTTTGGTGGAGCACGAGATCACGCCTCGGCGGATCCGTGGGCTAATTGTCGAGGAAGGAGCAACGGTTTGTTCGGATGAGCGTTTGGGCTTGTTCCTCGATGGGCTCATCGCGTTGCGACGTGGACCGCGCGACCCCAATCTGCCGGAGCGTCCGCAGGTTCGATTGAACAACAACGAGGTCCTGAAGAAGCTTCGCATCGCCGCCAACCTGAAAGAGGTGGAGATGCTCGAGGTGTTCGCCCTCGGGGGCGACAGCCTCACCAAGACTGACGTGAGCGCGCTGTTCCGCAAGCGCGGCAATAAGCACTATCGCCAGTGCACAGACGCGGTGCTGACTCAGTTCATGGCGGGACTCGCGGTTCGCGAGCAGAAGACGACGTCCCCTTGAGGTAAATCGTCGTTATCGATGCTGGTATGGTGTAGTCTTGGGAGGTATCCGCGCAGAGGTGCGGTCTGGAGTTCACAATGATTCGTTCTGTCTCTCCTCTCGCGGCCGTGTTGGTCCTGCTGTTGGCCAGCGGCTGTTCCGGCGACAAGGACGCCGAAGACACCACGTCTCCGACGACGCCCACAACCACGACGGCCACAACCACGACGGCCACAACCACGACGGCCACAACCACGACGGCCACAACCACGACACCCACAACCACGACGACCACGCCTTCCACCACTACGAGCACGACGTCCACAACCACGTCGACGACGTCCGGCACCGTTTCTCTAAGGGCCCAGTGGTACCTGACCTGTGGCGATCCGGTTTGCCAAGGCTACACAGGGCCATTCCCTGGGGTGCCGCTGTGCACGGCGAGCGCGGTCTCGGTGGGCGACGTCTGCGGGGGGACGACCCAGGGCACCACCTGCGATCCGATCGACGCCTGCAATGCCCTCCTTCAATGCGACACCTCCGACCCCACGCTTCAGTCTGGCGGATGCCCCCTCTCGCTGGCAAAGTACAAGCGTGAGATTCACTATTTGTCCTCGAATGAACGACAAAAGGCCAGTGAAGACCTGCTGAAGATGAAGCTGGCGACCTGGCGGTATCGGGACGGACTGGACGACGGCGCCGACCACTTTGGTTTCATGATCGACGACGTGCCGGGCAGCGCTGCGGTTCGGCCCGACGGTGGCCACGTCGACCTTTACGGCTATACCAGCTTAGCGGTCGCCGCGATTCAGCAGCAGCAGGTAGAGCTGGACGCCCTCAAGGTCGAGATCGAAGCGCTGAAGGCGGCCTGCGCGCCTTAGTCTACGGGGCGCCCACTGAGGACGTGGCAGGAGATGCCGGATAACACCTATGAACGCAGTCAAATGGCTGGCCTGATTATCGGGCCGCTGCTGGCGGTTGGCATGTTGATGGTCCCGGGACCCGTCGGGCTCAGCGCCGATGGCTGGATTGTCGCAGCGGTGAGCCTGTGGATGGGCACCTGGTGGATGACCGAGGCGGTTCCGCTTGCGGCCACGGCGCTCTTGCCGCTGGTGTTGTTTCCCCCGTTGGGGCAGGCCAATCTCGATGAGATGGCTTCGTCGTACGCGAACCCGCTGATCTTCCTCTTCCTCGGTGGCTTTATGATGGCTCAGGCGATGGTTAGACAGAACCTGAGCCAGCGCATCGCTCTGAACCTGCTGAGTCGAGGATCCTTAAGCTTGGCCGGCGTGATCGGTAGCCTAATGACGGCTACTGCCTTCTTGAGCATGTGGGTAAGCAATACGGCGACCACGATGATGATGCTGCCCATCGGCCATTCGATCATCAACGCGGTCCAGTCTCGGGCCACGGACGTCGAGAAGCCAGCGGTCGCACAGTTCTCGACCGCGATGATGCTAGGAATCGCCTATGCGGCGACCATTGGCGGTATGGGCACGCTGATTGGAACACCGCCCAATGCATTGTTCGCCGCGTTTATGCTCGAGGCCTACGGGGTCGAGGTGGAGTTCTGGCGTTGGATGCTGATCGGCATACCCGCGGTGCTGGTCTTGCTGCCCGTTGCCTGGTTCTTGCTCACCAAGGTCAGCTTTTTCTTCGACGTGGAGCGCGACCTCATACAGGGCAGCTTCATGGAGACTGAGGCAAAGAAGCTCGGGCCCATGGGCGAAGGCGAGTGGATGGTATCGCTGGTGATCAGCGGTGCCGCCTTCCTTTGGGTGTTCCGCGACGCGGTCGACGGCTATCTTCCGGGTCTCCAGCTCAGCGACGCGGGCATCGCGCTCACCGCGGCGATGCTTTTGTTCGTCTTGCCGAGTTCGAAGACCAACGGCGAGCGGCTACTCACTTGGGAAGACGCCGTTCAGATCCGCTGGGACATCTTGCTGTTGTTCGGAGGCGGCTTGGCGCTGGCGAGTGCCATCAACAGCAGCGGATTGGCGGTGTGGATTGGCGGCGCCGCGGCGTTGTTGTCGGACTTGCCCATCTTCCTGTTCTTGATTGGCGTCTTTGCCGTGATTGTGTTGCTGGGAGAGCTGGCGAGCAACACGGCGGTGGCGGCGATCTTTCTCCCGGTTGCGGGCGCCAGCGCCTTGGCCTTGGGCATGAATCCACACGTACTGGTGATGTCGGTCGCTATGGCGGCCTCGGTGGGGTTCATGCTGCCGGTGGCCACACCGCCTAACGCGATAGTGTTTGGTAGCGGTGCCATAAAAGTACGCGACATGATCCGCGCGGGTGCGCTCCTCGACGTCATCGCGATCATCGTGGTCGCCGGGCTGTCGCTCACGTTGGGTCCGCTTCTGTTCGGGCCGGGATGATCGGGTTGGCCTAGTTCGATGACCTTGAACGTGCACTCCGAGCCGGCTCCTGCCGTCACATCGTCCACTACCAGGCCTCCGCCACAAACGCCTGCCAGGCCACAACCCGGACAGGCTAGGTCCTCGAAGACGCGCCTGTGCGAATTCCTATGTGCTTCAGGGCACCGAGTGGGGCCTTAGGGATTGGAAGCGGCGGTAATCTCAATCGTCTGGCTGCAGGGTAGTTCGAAGCCGTAGTCTGAGAGCATGTCGCAGTCAGCGCCCACACACGACATATCAATCTCGGCGGTCGCGGTGAAGTTTTCGGCATCGGTGAACGTGCCAGTGACGTTCATTGTAAGATTCAATGATGCGTCGCTCCCATCCATTACCTGTGGCGGGGCACTAAATTCGTCACACACGAACGCCATGTCCGTCAGTGTGCACGTCAGGTCGGTGTCGAACTCATCGCCAACGCCCTCGTCGAACAGGCGGAAGGTGCCGTCGCCGTTGTCTTCGATGTCGAAAAAGTCGTCATCGACTGTCCCTGTGTCCTCGGAACCGTCGCTGAAGTCGCAGGTTCCCGACGAGACTTCGTCGGTGTTCACCCATTGCCCTGCGGTGGGTGTAAACGTGTCATTCTCGTCGGCGGTGTCCGTGTTTTCAGCTGTGTCTACGCCACAGCCGGTCAGCACGAGGGAAAGTAACAGGGCTCTTAACATGATTCGTCCTTAATTTTCTGATGTGGCTTTTGGACACCTCAGTTTCGTAAACCAGAAAAATCTGGCTAAGAAGCATGAGCGTATCTCCCGGTTAGCATAATTAAATTTGGACGGTTAGCGTCAGTAGACGGGCTTTGGAGGCCATCGGCACCCAAGCGTCGCTGGCGGGCGAACATCTGTGTAAAGAACGACTGCGGAATCTACCTCCATGGACTGCGAAAACCGCGGTCAGGGGTGTGCCCATGAATAGATTCCCACGTTGGGAATACGAATGAGTGGGGTATTAGGGGAGCACTGCTGTACGTCGTGTTTGGACAAGCTTCGGCATAGTCTCTGCATCGACGATTCGCATCCCGGAGTTCCCATTGGAAAACGCGCCCTACGCTCTCGCCCTCGCTCTCCTTGTCGGTTGTGGCTCTAAAGTCGAGGACGGCACCGCGACGAACCTCACCACCTCGACCACCGGAACAACAGGTACCACCCAGATAACGAGCACCACACAGGCCACTGGAGACATCACCGCGTCGTGTGCGGTTCAGTCCGGCAACACCCTGCGCTTCGACTGTTCTTTCACGTTGCCCACCGCAGAGGCGCTCACCGTCGAGGTCTCGGACGATGCTGGCGACGTGGTTCGTTCGTTCTCCAGTGACGCCTCGGAAAACCACACGGTCACGCTGTGGGGGCTGGCGCCGACTACGACCTACACCTGGAACGTGGTTGCGTCGGCTGGGACCGCCTCTGGAACGGCGACCACCGGGGCCTTACCCAACGCGTTCTCGGCGCTCAATCTCGCCACCAGCGGAGACGTCACCGCAGTCGACCACTACATGATTCCCTTGGTCTGCGGTGGTGATTCGTACATGGTCATCGCGGACGGCGCTGGCACGGTGAAGTGGTACGAGTCGTTGGGCGGCGCACAGAATGGTCCCTTAGGCGGCATGACCGGCTTCCGATGGACCGAAGAAGAGACGGTGGTCGTACACGTTAACGCCGCCGACGTTCTCGAGATCGACGCCAGCGGCGCCGTCCTGCTCGACACCAATGGATTCTCTCGCCCGATGCACCACGACGTGGACGCTCTCGGGGATTACATCTACGCCCTGAACGCCGAGAGTCATGCCGTGTCCGGCGGTAATGTAGTGGTCGATGGCTTTTACGTCATCGACCGAACCACCGGGGCCACCGTTGCCGAGTGGGACCTCAACGACTACGTCAACGCCACAGTGTCCGGCGGTGGTGGAGGGCCGGGCGGCGGCTTCTGGGGCTCCGAATTTCCCGGCGCCGACGATTGGGCTCATGCCAACGCCATCCACGTGTATGCAGACGGAACCGCGCTGCTTTCGTTGCGCGCGCAGGACGCCGTGGTTGAGGTGGTGGCCGACCCGAACGACCCGAACTTCGGTGACATCCACTGGATCCTCACCGGTCAAGACGGCAACGACCTCAGCTCCGACTTCAGCTGGTCTGGCGCCGACAGCGGCTTCGATGGTCAGCACTGCGCCAACTGGAACAGCGCTGGCGACCTGTTGCTGTTCGACAACGCCGGTCAGGGGGTCAACTCTCGGGCGATGCAGTTCGACGTGAACACGTCTACGGGCGTGGCTACCGTGATCTCGACCTGGGACATGGGCCGGCACTGCGATACCCAAGGTGCGGTCTACGAGATCTCGAACGGCGTGCTGGCGACGTGCGCCAACGATTCGTACGTGGCGGCGTTCAACACGGGCTCCGACAGCGCAGTGTGGACCTTGGACGCAAGCTGCGGAGCGGGTGGGCCGCTGACCCGCGCGATGCCACTGTCTCTGTAGGGTCTTGGCTTGCGTCAGGGAGCAGCCGGAAGGTCACGCCACGTTTGTGCATCTTCTTGCTAGGTGGGATGCATCCGAGAGGCTAGGCGAGGCAGCAGAAAGGCGGCTATCGCGAGCAGCCCGAGCCCAGTCATGCCCACCTGAATCGCCGAGGCTGAACCGGTAAGGGCCTCGCGGCCCGCGTAGCCCAAGTAGCTGTAGGCGGCGGCTCCGGGGATCATGCAGAGGGCGCTGGCGACGACGTACTCCACCAGGCTGATCCGGGTGAGACCGAGCGCATAGTTGAGCACACTGTACGGAAACACAGGTACCAATCGGACAAAAGCCACGAAGCGCCAGCCCTCGTTGTCCACACCCTCCACCAGGCGCCCCAGCTTGCCGCCTAGATGGTCGCGAACCCAGCCTCCGCCGGTGACTCTAGCGAACTGAAACGAGAGCGTGGCGCCCAACGTAGCGCCCAGCAGGCTCAGCAAGGTGCCTTGGACCGGACCGAACACCGCTCCGCCGGTGAGGGTGAGCACCGAACCGGGGAAAAATAGCGGCGCACCTACGGCGTAGGCGAGCACGAAGGCCGGCGCCGCCCAGGACCCGAGGCTGTTCAGCCCGTCTTGGACGACAGCGGGGTCGATGGCGTCGCGGTTGGAGATGGTGAAGCCGATTGCGCTGAGCACGGCCACCACAGCAAGCCCGCGAAGAAGTTGGGCGGGCTTCAGGACCCGTCCTCGTCAGGGATATTGTCGTCGCCGGCGTCACCGACGAAAGGATAGACGAGCAACCAGAGCAGGGTCTGGTGGGTGTCATCCTGCTGTTGTGGGAGCCCGATGGTCATCTGGCCATGACCGGCGGCGGGTTGGGCCTGGTAGGTGCCGAACATCCGGTCCCACCAGGGGATGCTGAAGCCGAAGTTGCTGTGAGTCTCGGAGGCGATCACGCTGTGGTGGACCCGGTGCATATCGGGGGTGACCACGAAGAGTCGCAGCACGCGGTCGAGGGCCAGGGGCAAGCGCACATTTCCGTGGTTGAACATCGCCGTGGCGTTCAGCGAGACCTCGAACAGCATCACCGCTACGACGGGTGGGCCCAGGAGCAGGATGAGGCAGAACTTGATGCCCAACGAGAGCAGTATTTCGATGGGGTGAAAGCGTGTTCCCAAGGTAACGTCGTAGTCGCGGTCAGCGTGGTGGACCCGATGAAGTCGCCACAAGATGGGAACCGCGTGGAACACCAAGTGCTGGAAGTAGATGGCCATGTCGAGGAGCACGACGGAGGCGATGACGGCCATCCAGATGGGCAGGTGCACAAGGTTGAGCAGGCCCCAACCGCTGTCGACCGCGTAGGCCGCGACGCCGACGACTGCGGTGGGCATCAACAGGCGAAGCAGCACATTGTTGAATGCCACCAGCCCCATATTTGCCAGCCAGCGCTTACCTTTTGGCATGGAGAGTGGCCGCCGAGCTGCCAGGACCTCCCACGTGGCCATGACGCCAAAGACGCCAAAGAAGATGCCGAGTCGCACGGCGGGTTCGTTGTCGATGAGCCAGTCGGTCATGCCGACTCCGCCACTTTTAGGCCGCGGGCGCGCCAATCGGGTACGCCTTCTTCCATGCGTATGGCGGTGAAGCCATGGTCGCGGAGGGTCTGGACCGCCTCGATGGCGTAGACACAGAGTGGGCCCCGACAGTAGGCCACAATCTCACGGTCGCGGGGGAGGTCGGCCATGCGCTGCTTGAGCTCGGAGAGCGGCACGTTGACGGCTCCAGGGATGTGGCCAAAGGCGAACTCTTCGTGCGGTCGAACGTCGAGCACCGTGACCTCGCCCTGCTGGACGCGCCGGACCACGTCGTCGGCGTCGACCCGATCCAGCTGGCCCTTGTCTTCGAGGAATTGATCTCTGACCACCTGCACATCTGACAGCCGGGACTCGCCCAGCTGCCGCATAGCGACCCAAAACGCCCCGACGTCGTCGCCCGCCAGCCGACAGGTGACGTGCAGACCGCTCTTGGTGGCGTGAACCAGCCGAGCTTCGCGAAGCACTTTTAGATGGTGAGAGGTGTTCGCCAGGCTCTGGCCGGTCATTGAAGCCAGCACCTCGACCGTTCGCGGACCTTGGGCGAGCAGGTCGAGCAGCTCAAGCCGGCGTGGGCTGGAGACGGCCTTTCCGATGCGAGCGAACTGGCCGTAGAGCGCGTCTTTGAAGGGGTGGTTGGACATGGCGGTCACTAATCCTATATTCAAATGACTATTTGAATATAAGGGTAAACGCTGGAATCGTCAAGTAGAGTCAGGCCTGACGCCGTAATACCGTTAGCGCCGGTTTACGATCCGTCGGCTTGTCAGGGTGAGGCGATTGGGATCGAGGAGCACCTCTTGGACCGGCTGTTTGGTCGGCACCTCTAGCTGACCTACGCCATCGACTACGGTGACCCAGATGGGCGCACCGTCCACCACAACCTGCACGTCGAACGTACCAAAAGGCAGGTCGGTCGTGACCTCCCCGCTCACGGTGCCGGCGTCGCTCGACCAGACCAGCCGGATCTGGCGGGGCACGAATCCTGCGTACACCCAGAAGTCGAAGAAGTCAGCCAAATCCTGGCCAGAGGTGAGGCTGAAGTAGTTCTTTAGGTGCTCGGTGGTAACGGACTGGTAGGCGTGTTCGCGGGCCAGGAGGTCGAGGGCTTGGTGGTAGGCCTGGTTGCCGATACGGCCCTTGAGCATGCGATGCATCACGTAGGTGCCATAGTCGTAGACCACCGCCCCTTGGTTGGGTTGGCCGCTGTAGGCCTGGGTGAGCGAGGCCCGAGGGGTTGGGGTGCTGTCGAAGCGCTCCCAGTTGTCGGCGTAGCGATCGAGGAGCGCGTCGCAGCCGCCATGGATGGCGTCGAGGTAGGCGCAGGCGAACGACTCGGACAGGCTCTCCGACATCCAGAAGTCTTCGGCGTGGGGGAACTGGACCAACTGTCCCCACCAATGCCGGGCGACGCTGTGGGCGAACAGCTTGGCGGGATCGATTTGCTCGCTGAATTTGCCACGCGCCGTTGCGTCCATCACGCTGGTTCGCATGACTTGGGTGAGGTTGTGGCCAGCCAGCCAGTGGTATTCGCTAAGCTCGGACGGCGCCTCGAAGATGACCTGCCGCGGCCAGGGGTAAGGCGGTAGATAACCTTGGTAGAAATTTGAGATCTGTCGAAACTGGCTGGCCAGTACGACCCCCTCTTTCGGATTCGAGACGTAGGTGTCGATGGCCGGCATGCCCGCCGCGGCCGGGGCGAAGCGAGGTTTCCACGCGGAGGCAGCCACCTCGGTAAACGCCCCTGGGTGGACGCCGCCCTTGGCCGTCTGGATACGCCAACCGTCCTCTTCTCGCTGGGACACCTCGTCGCCGGGCAGTGCGAACACCAGTGGTCGATCTGAGGGCGTCATCGCGACGATGTTGAAGCGCCACGGGTTAACGGCGGTGGTGCCTTCGGGACGTGGAAACACCCGTTGCATACCGGTTCCTGGGATGAGGTCCATGAAGCCATACGGTGTGACCTCCATGTTGCCGTAGGGCCAGATGTCTCTCCATTCAACGTGGATGACTACGCTCTCGCCGTCTGCCAGGGGTTTGGGTAGGGCGATGGTGATGCGGGCTTCGTCTCGCCGGAGATAGGGGTCGTTCTGGCTGATCTTGGGTTGCTTTGCCTGGTCATATTGGAATTGGGCCGTTCGGTCTTGGTTGGGGTCCAGGGTGTTGGTGTTGTCCAGCCGTTCGTCATTGGGGTCTACCGGGCCGGTGAGTTGGAAGCTTCGATCGAACGTAACGTTGGAGACGTGGGACAGGACGGAGGTGCCGTCGACGAGCGTGGCGCCCTTCACCGTGAAGTTCAATCGGTCGCCGGCGCGGGGGAGGCTCAGGGCGAACCACTGCATGGGGCCGCCCGTCGCTGTCAGTCGTAGGTCAGCCTCGAAGGTGACCGGAATGTCGGAGGCGCGCGGTACGGCGACGATACGCACCTGTGCTTGGTCCCCAACGATTCGAGTGGTGGCTCGAGGGACACCGAATTCGTCGACGTCGAAGACCTGTCCTGAGAGGGGGGCGATCACCGGCTCGCTGACGGTGTCTCGATCGAGGACCGTGAGGATGCTTCGCTTGCGCGGGTCGAGCTCGCCGCGTTCGTCGATGAGCAGGCTGAGCCAGCGCAGGCCCTTGGGTTGGGTGGTCGCGGTGAAGCCCATCTTGCCGAGCTCGGTCTCGGTGCGGAACTCGATGAGCCCGTGGGCGCCGCTCTCGTCGCCCAGCCCCCGGACCTCGGCGAGGCGGTCCTGGGCCATCCATCGACCCGGTGCGAGCTGAACCTCGGTCCACAGCTGTCGTCGAGCTTGAAAGATTGTCTTGGCACGAAGGAGCGCTCCGGGCCGGGGCTTTTCACCGTACACCACGATGTCGAAGGGGTCGGGTTCGATGTCTGGCGTTGAGGGACCCAGGAACTTGCGCTGGAGCTCGGGATCGATGCTGAGCACCAGGCCTTCGCCGATGGGTCCTGTCCAGGCCTCGCCGTGGGCCACATGCCGCCAGTCATGGGCGTCGGCGTGTAGGTCGCGGACTTGGTGCGTGGCCCAGACCATTCCCTGAGCGCGTTCCGGAAAGTTTACGGAGTAGGTGCCTTTGGCCGCGGTGAACACAAAGCCGACGAACTCACGGTCATCCTCGGTGTCGCCGTCGCTCATCACGTACGAGCCCTGCTTCCAGGCGTCGGCCTTGGCCTTTCGGTCGGCCTTTCGGTCATTGGCGAAGTGCCCGGAGAACACCGGGACCATCACGCCGCTGGTGAGGGTGAGGGTGACCGGCCCGTCGTGGACCTCGATGGGCTGCTGCACGATGCGGTAGCGCTCGGTGTCGAGCTCGAGGTGCTGGACAGCCACCCACTCGGCTTCGAGCTGCTCAGCGCTCGGCTTGGCGGCGAGCGCGAGGGTGAGCAGAGTCCAACCAAACATAACGATTCTCCGACCTTATTGTCGCTCGCCCTGGACTACCTCGAAGGTCTTGTCGTTCATCGCTGAGAACCGCCAGCCCTCGAAGCCGCCGATCATACTGGCGACGTTCGTAAAGCCCTGACTACTGAACCAGTCGGCGGCGGGAATGCTGGAGTGACCATGGTAACAGTAGACCACCAGCCGGATGTCTTTCGGTGTAGCGATCAAGAAGGCGTCGATATTCTCTTTCGAGGCGGCTAACGCACCGGGCAGGTGCCCCGCTTCGTACGAGTCAGCGTCGCGAATATCGATAAACGCGCTGTCGGGAGTGCCCAACAGGTCGCGTGCAGAAACGAGATTGATTTGCTGTGCCATAGACTCCTATATCGGCCAATGAACTGACTTGGCGACGGGCCTACTTCTTTTTCTTCTTCTTCTTCTTCTTTTTGGCAGGGGTATCCTTTTTCGCTGGCTCGACCTCGCGTGGAGGGGCTCCGCGAACGGTGTCGACGTCGTCTTCTTCATTGTTGCTGTCGCTAGACATTTGCGCT
>JAACDH010000060.1 GCA_009936995.1 Rhodobacterales bacterium | reverse complement strand
TGTACGGCGATCCCGATGTGCCCACTATCCGCGACACCAAGCGAGAGGCGTCGGGTGTCGCTGCCATCCAGATCTCTGCGGGTGGAGGTGCCATCGCCTCCCAAGGTGCAGCCTCCGCGTCTAATGTCCTCGTGGAAGACGAGGTTCTCGAGATCGGCGCCGTCGAAGACTACGAGGAGGACTACTACGAAGACGACGAAGAGAACGCGGGGGGTGGTTTCCGTCTGAACGTCAACGAGCACGAAGAAGAAGAAGAAGAAGAAGAAGAAGAAGAAGAAGAAGAAGCGGAGGAGACCGCGCCGCATGCTCCGCCTATCAAGCATAGCGGGAGCAGCGCTTCCGAAATATCCGTCCTCCTCGACGCCGCCCAAGCCGCTGCCGATCGCGGCGATATGCAGACGGGCATCGACCTGTTCGGCGATGTGGTCGACGCGGATCCCGACAGCGCCATTGGCCATGTGGGACGCGGTCGTCTGTACCTCGACTTGGGTGATTACTCCCGTGCCATGAGCGACTTCATGGTGGCCGAAGACATCGCTCCCGACAGCCCCGAGCCCCAGGTGGCCATCGGCGATCTGTATTTCGCTCGTAAGGACTACCGGAAGGCCATCGATTACTTCAACGAGGCGCTCCGGATGTCGCCTAACCACGCCATGGCGTTCTGTCGGCGGGGTATCAGTCACTACTACCGCAAGAACTACCCAGTGGCGCTGGAGGATCTCCAGAAGGCCGAGTCCATCGATTCCGAGATTCCGAATATCAGCACCTATATCAACATGGCGCGTAAGAAAGCCAAGAAGAAGAAGAAGAAGTAGCGGCATGGCGTGGTGCGAAATGCATTACGCAGTTGCGCAGAAAAAGTGCGAAGGCGTCGACGCACCGAAGGGGTTCCATCACCGTGGAACCTCTTTTTTTGTGAGATTTTTGTTGGATCGGAAATTGCAGTGCTGGCCGGTGGACGCCACTGGAGTCTTCAACATGGTCGCTACCCCTATGCTCAACGCCTCTTTGATTCGCACCCGCAACAAGTCGGTGGCCAAGAGTTTCTACCGTCAGCTGAAGTCTGAGGGTTTCAGTCCCGAGCAGGTCATCGAATTGTCCGCGGCGCTGCTCGACCTGGTTACCGATGACCTCCGTGACGAGCGGCCAGAAAACTAGGGCGAATGACGGCGTTCGATTCGGCGCCGCATCCCGCTTCGACCCCTGGTAGACTCGTCCCCCAACCGCAGAGGGGACTGTATGTCGACGTTTGATGATCACGCTCGGGCCGGAATGAAAGCCATCGGGGAGCAACGCTACGACGACGCCGTTGCAGCGTTTGGCGAGGCTGTTGCTATGGAGCCCGATCGGCCTGACATGAACAACGCGCTGGGCGTGGCCCACTTGCATCGTGGTGATGCTGGTTCTGCCATCCCTTTCTTGGAGCGTGCCGTCGAGCTGGCCAAGGAATTCACGGCCGACGAAATCCAAGAAATGAAGCGGGACTACCACATGCAGTTGGCGGCGGCGTATCAAGTCACCGATGCCATTGCCCAGGCCGAGGACGCTTTACGCGCCGCGGCAACCCAATGGCCCACGGCCCCAGAACCGTGGGTGCGCCTCGCGCAGCTCTTGGCTACTTCGTGTCGGCTCGAAGGTGCCAAAAAAGCTTGGCATCACGCCGCCGACCTCAGTGAGGGCGAACAGAAAGAAGCGCTCCAGGCTGTCGTCGGCTCGGTCGAGGCATTCGAGGATACCGATCACGACGCCACCATCTTCCTGCGTGGCCACGCCGAGTCCTACATCGAATATTTCGATGAGGTCGCCAAGAAACAGATCGCCGAGGGCTGGTACGCCGAGGCGGCGCGGATGGCGAAGAAGGGCGTCGACGGCGCCTTGGTACCCATCGTGGCCGACGGGGCGCGTCCTTGGGCCCTCTCACGGGTCGATTTGGTCAACCCGAACGACGGCACGGTGAGCGAGGTCTACAACGAGCGTGAGCCCATGGTCATCGCCCTGAACGGCCTCGAACCCTTGGCCGAAGTGCCGGTGTTGTTCCCCCTCGAGGGCTATTCCTTCGAGGCCTGGGTGTGCAGCCGATGTCCTTGGCACTGGCTCGACCTCACCGTAGAGTTCGAGACCGCTGAATCCGACACCAGTAAGCTGGTCGACACCCTCGACGAGCGCATTGGCGCTTGGTACCTCGACGGTTGGAACGGCAAGTGGGGGACTCAGAGCACGGGCCGTTTCCACTACGCCACCGATCCTACCGTGATCAACGAGACGGCGGTCCATTACATTTTCGACTTGGGCCGTGCCAAGTACGACTGCATTCAGGCGCTAATGAACCGCCTAGTGGTGCTGCACGACACTCAGCCCATTCGTCGGGTCATTCTGGGTGCGGGGCGTTTGCCGCCTCGGTAGGGTCCTTTGATGGCCGAAGGCGTCGCCTCTACAAGTAGAAGTTGGTCGACGCCATGACCGAACCCTGGTGGTAGCTCCAGTAGTTCCGGGAGTAGGGTACGGTTGCGCCCATGTTCACTTCGAGATCTTCGGAGACGTCGTCGCCGTTCTTCTTCGGAAAGAACTTCATACCGAAGCTGGCAGTGTTGAAGCGGTAGAAGCCACCTGAGCGACCGATGTCTTTCATGCTCCAGTGGGTTTCGAGGAACACCTTGACGTTGTCGGAGGCCGCGTAGTGTGCGGCCATGCCTCCGACGACCCGAACACCAGCGGGGTTGCGGAGCTCGAGGTCGGGACCCATCTGCATCTGAAAGTCGGTCTTGCCCATACGCTTGCCAAAGGCGATCTGGGGGCGAACGCCAAGCCAGCTGGGGGTCGCGTTGAAGTGGAGGTCGCCGATGAGGGTAACGAGGGTGTTGGTGCGGGCGCTCTTGACCACCGCCCAGTGCACCCCCGGCTCGACCGAGTAGCCCGTGTACCGACGGCGAGCGCCAGCGTGGATCGAGAACTTGCGGCTGAGGGCGTGTTCGTAGTCGATGAAAAGATTTATGTACGCCGGTAGGCCCCACTCGAACCCGGCTTGGAAGCGGGTGCGGGGATCGATATTCTCGAGCTGGAGGGCGTCGGCGAACTTGATCTCTTGGTCTTGGGCGTCGCCGCCAGCCCCGCTCACCGAGCCGATGCGTTGGCTGTACAGCTCTTCCTGAAGCGTCTGTGTACGGTCGCGGATCCGCTCGCGGAATGGCGTGTTAGGGTAGTCTTCGAGATAGGTCTCCCAAACTTCCATTTCCTCGTCGGGACCCATGGTTTTAACGCTGTCTTGGACGTCGCGATAGACTTGGGAGCTGTCGCCGCTGTTGACCGTGGGGGCCTCTTCGCCGAGGAGGTCGCCGTTGTCTTCCTCATTCTCTTCATCATCCAGAGGATCTTCGAAGTTGTCGAGGTCGTCGTCGCCGGAATCGTCGACGCTGTCGAGGTTGTCGCCCTCTTCGAGACGGCTTGAATCGTCTGCTTCTTCAGAGTCACCCTCGAAGGTGAAATCGTCGTCGTCCTCGAAGTCGCCGTCTTGGGCATAGGCGGACGTGGCGGCGAAGCCGAGCGCGAGCAGCAACAGTGTGGGTGGTAGATTGCGAATCATCTTTTCCCCGCTGGCGGCATGGGCCGCCAATGATAGAACGCATGCATATCCGGCGAGAGGCGTCTGGTGTTGTCCAGTTACCGCAAAGGGCTCCGATGAACGGGTTCTCCCAAGATGACGCGCCGCTCGAAGAAGCGCCAAACAGCTACGTCGAAGATGCCGAGGCAGTGCGCGCGCACTTGGTGAGCCTCCGTGGAGGAGCCCTCTTCCTGTCTCCGGCCGACACGATTCGGCTGTTGGGCTGGTTCGACAAGGGCATTAGGGTCGCCGATGTGCTTCGGGCGCTGGAGCGCTCAGCCGAAGCCCGAGCCAAGAAGCGAACGCGGGTTCCGTTTGGGCTTGGCCAGGCCAGTCGTTACCTTGGAAAGCAGACAAAAGGCGTTTTTCGCTCGCCAAATGCTCCGGATGTTGACCCCGGGAACGCGTCGGGCTTGGCGCCGTTGACGGCGCTCATCCGCCACCGCGCAGCCGGCGATCCCCAAGAGCAGCGTTTGCGAGCCGTCGCCAGCGATCTGGGTGCCTTGGCGTTGGTCGAGCCAGACCAAGCGGCCAAACAAGCGATGATTCGGGTTCGGATGTTTCACGACCGCTGCTGGGACGCCCTCTCTCCGAGTCAACAAAAAGAAGTTCGCTCCAATGCTCTCGAACAGCTTGGGGACTTGGTGCACTTGGTGGACGAGGATGATCTGCAGCCGATCATCGAGGAGAGTGCGCGCGCTATCACCCGCGAGCGTTACCAGTGGCTATGCGCGGCGTCCGTGTGGGACTTGCTGGCGCCGGAGGCCTCGTGAAGCCCACCCTTACCCAGCTCCATCCCAGCATCGACGCTCGGTGTCCAAAGTGTCTTGGCGACGGCTACCTCGTCGAGCGTGATGGCGAGTTCGCGGTGGCCCAAAAGTGTCCGTGTGTGGGCCGATGTCCTCATTGTCGAGACACCGGTTGGATCGCCGCCTCGAGAGAACGGCGGGCGCGAAAGAGCCGATGTACGTGCGGCGTGCTCACGCAGCGGGTGAAGGCGTTTCGCGAGGCGAAGATCCCTGCACGGCACTTCAAGAGCACCCGCCAAAACTGGGATCCTTCTGGTACGCGAACGCAGGCTTTCATGGCCGTCAACGGCTATATCAAGGCTTGGGACCCCGAGGTCGACAACCGCGGATTGGTGTTGTACGGCGACGTGGGTCGCGGAAAGACCCATCTGCTGGTCGCCCTGCTGAGAGATCTGATCTTTCTCGAGGGCGTCACCGCTCGTTTCGTGGAGTTCAGTCACCTGGTGGGCGATATCAAGGCGGGTTTTGATGTCGGCCAGGGCACCCATGCGCTGCTCGATCCGCTGGTTCGTGTCGACGTTTTGGCCATCGACGAGCTTGGCAAGGGCCGAAACACTGAGTTTGAGGGCACCATCGTCGACGAGCTGGTCAGTCGTCGGTACAACGCTGCCAGCGTCATTCTGGCCACTACGAACTACGAGCCGGGGAATGCCACGGGTCAGGCCGCGGCAAATTTCGCAGCCAAGAACGCTGCGCCATCTCTCGTTGATCGCGTCGGAGATCGCGTCTACAGTCGTCTCCGTGAAATGTGCGATTTCGTAAAATGCGCGGGCACAGACTACCGAGATTCCCGCCGGGCAAGTCGCAGGTAGCAGCCCCGTTGATTGCCTTATGGCGGTTCTTGGATGACGGAGTGCGGTCCGCTGGGGTAGGGTCTAGACTCATTAGTCGGAGTGTCCGGTGGCCTTCACGGTGACCTTCCCCACATCTGGGCCGTGTCCCAGCAACGAACAGGTCGCGTCCTGGCTCAAGGACTACGGCGAGCCGTTCGAATGTGACGGCATCGACGGTGTTGTGCTGCGGGCGCTTCCGGTGCGCTTTGTCACAGGTTCCGACCAGACGTTTCTCAAAGCGACGCTCGAAGTAAACTCCATTGTTCCGTTAGCTCGTGTGGTATCTCTACTGTTCCACATCTCCGTCGAGGCTGGCGCCGACGTACGCCTGGCGGGTTCTGACGGCACCACCCGCTCGCGCTTGTGGATGATGCTGGCCGACGAGCAAGACCGAGTGCGCATCGCCGAGGCGCTCCGACGCGCCGAGGAGCACGGCAATCGCGAGGACATCAACACCCGCTTATGGGCGGTCATCGGTACCCTCAGACCCAACTGCGACGACCGATGGGATGTGAAAAAGCGCCGCATCGTCGAGCTCCAAGAGGTGGGCGAGGGCATTTCCCTGAGCCAAGCCGCGTGGCGCGCCGACAGCCCTCAGCTGGGCGATGTTGTCGGTGTTCCGGTTGACCACAGCCACCATGTGCATACGTTGGTCTGGCGGTGGTTATCCGAGGCATACCCCAGCTTGGCCGAGCACCACAACACCCAGCACTAGCGTCGGCCCCAGCGACGCGCAGACTGACGCCTCCGCAAATAATGGACTGCAGATGATCTTGTCTCTCGACCACATCGCGATCGCGGTGCCCGGACTCCAAGCGGCGATTCAACGCTTTGCCGACGACATGGGCCTGACGCTTTCCGGCACAGAAGATGTCCCCTCGGCCAAAACTTCCACGGCATTTTTCCCAGTCACGACGCCAGATCATCCGGCGAAAATTGAACTTGTATCACCATTAAATGGTGAAGGTCCGCTGGTGAAGTACCTCGAGAAGCGTGGACCTGGGCTGCACCATCTGTGTTTTCGCACCGACGACATCGACGGCGATGTCGCCCGGCTCCGCGAGAAGGGCTACCGGTTCACCAGCGACGCGCCTTACCCGGGTGCGCACAACGCAAGGGTCATCTTCATCCATCCCAAGTCCGCCAGCGGTGTGCTCATCGAACTTGCCCAATTCCCCGACGACGCCAAACATGGCTGAGCGTGTGCTCGCCACCGGAGATCAGACCACGCTCGCGGACCGCAAACGGCGAGCGGGTCAGCGGCTGATCATCGGGCTGTCCGGTCCGTCGGTGGACGATGATCTTCGGGCCTTGGTCCAAGAGATACAGCCCGCTGGTTTCGTGCTCTTTGGCAGGAATATCGAAGAACCGGAGCAAGTTCTGGAGCTCAACCGCGAGCTGGCGAGCCTGGTCGCTCCTTCGTCACCGGCAATTCTCGCCGTCGACCAAGAGGGTGGACGGGTACAGCGGGTGCGAGCCCCCGCCACGGTCTGGCCTCCCATGCGCGACGTTGGGCGTGCCGCGATGCACACGCACGAGGTGTCGTCGGCGATGGCCCTTGAGCTGCGAGCCATGGGGTTCAATCTGAACTTCGCCCCCGTCTCCGACGTTGACTCCAATCCCGCGAATCCGGTGATTGCCGATCGCTCTTTTGGTCGCACCCCCGAGCTTGTCAGTGAGCAGGTGGTGGCGTTCATTCGAGCGCATCAGGCGGCTGGAATGGTGGCTTGCGCCAAGCACTTCCCCGGTCATGGCGACACCGAGGTCGACTCCCACCTGGCGCTTCCGGTGGTCGAACGCGAGGAACCCGATCTACGGCATGTCGAGCTGGCACCGTTCGCGGCGGCCGTTCGAGCCGGTGTGGGCTCGGTGATGAGCAGCCATGTGGTGTATCCGGCGTGGGACGAGGAATGGCCGGCCACGCTGTCTGCACGAATCATTCCGCGATTGCTCCGCGACGAACTAAACTACGCAGGTGTGGTGTTTTCAGATGACATGGAGATGAAGGCCATTCACGGACGCTGGGAAACGATGACCCAAGTCACCCGCAGCACCCACGCGGGCATCGACGTGTTGTTGAGCTGCGAGCAGCCCGGGCTGCAATACGACTTCTTCCACAGCCTCGTGTTGGCCCAAGAGCGCGACCAGGGGCAACACAACGCCACCGTCGACGCAGTAGAACGGGTCGATACACTGCGCAGGCGTTTCTTTCTCAACGCGTCGCCAAGACCGCCCTTGAGCGTCGTAGGCGACCTGAATCACAAGATCCTCGCGGCCATGGTGCGCGATCGAGGTGCGGCATGATTGTCTGGATGTGGCTGGCCCTAGCCGGCGCTGCAGAGCCGGTTTCCTGCAACGAGGTGAGCTTGCCCTCGCCCGAACAAGCGCTGTCCGTTGCGTGGGTGTCGCCGGCCGGACAATCCGTGAAGCGCAATGCACGCGTGCAGGTGGTGTCCACGGCTGAGCTGCGACGCTTTATGGTCACCCATGAAGATCGAACGGTCGGACGAATGTTGCGAGTTCTGGGCATGCGAAAGCGCGATGGCGATCCCAACAAGCGGTACAAAGTGACCGTGTTTGATGTGTCGTCTGCCGAACTTTGCCGACCGCTAGATAGCGAGGACGGCGCTGTGCTTGCGGGTATCCGAACCTGCGACAAAACGAATCTTGGTCGCCACACGAACGGGTGTGGTACCACCGTAGACCACCAGACCGGAGACGCTGGATTGGTTCTGTACCAAGGAACCTGGGCGGACCTGGCCCGCAATGGCTTTTGCGTGCTTCCCGCGCAGCGCTTCGTGAGCGCGGCCACGGAGCGATAGACTGTGCAGAAGGCCCGTACGCACTACTGCTCCCGCTGCCTGACCACCTTCCGTGAGATCTCGGACATCTGTCCTAATCTGTCGTGTCGTAAGGCTCCGCCTGGAGAGGGCTGGGGTGTGGTGCTGGATAAGGGCGACCACATCGACCGGCACTACGAGATCGGCCGGGTGCTGGCGGTAGGGGGTGCAGGGCTCACCTACCTGGCCCGAGAGCTCGACGAAAACGGCGTCGCTCAGCCGCCTGAGCTGGCCGTAAAAGTGCTCTATTCGGCGCGTGCCCAAGGTTCTTGGCTCAGTCGGCTTGCCACTGAAGCGCAAATCCTTCAAGAGATTGACCACGAGAACATCGTGCAGTGCCGGGGTTTTGTGCACCGCGCCGGCCAGGAACCGTACCTGGTTACCCTGTTCGAGCACGGTGGAAGTCTCACCCACCACATCGAACGGGTTGGTGCGGTGAGTCCCCGGGTTGCCGCTGGTATCTTGCGGCAGATTCTTCTCGCCCTCGACACCACCCATCAGCGCGGCGTGGTTCACCGCGATCTGAAGCCCGACAACGTGCTCATCCACCTACAGGTGGCCGTCGATGTCATTCCCCATGTGCGGCTTACAGACTTTGGT
>JAACDH010000437.1 GCA_009936995.1 Rhodobacterales bacterium | reverse complement strand
CTGTACACGATCTTGAATGAGATAGCCATGGCAATCGCCACGTCCCCTTGCCCGATAAGACCGCGGAAAATGTCGGATCTAAGTGGTGTACCGAACGTCGCCAGCCAACTCGCGATGGCCTTGGCGACAAGCCGGACCACAATATAGCCGACGGTGAGCGCCAACCCCGCCCACAAGTCTACCGGCTCCCACATGGCACCCGCAAACAGCAACAACACCAGGCGCACTGGCGCTTGAGACTTCTCTAGGGACGCGTACACCCCGGCACCGTGTTTGGTCTTGACGATGATCAGACCGAGCAACAGGTTGACCAATAGTGCTGATAGATTCAGAATAAATGCCGCACCACTGGCGAACATCATGATGCCCACCATCGCCAAAAAGCGCTGATGCTCGTCGGTCGTATCGCCCAGGAAAACTGTGAACAACACGCCGAGTCCTCCTCCGAGAATGAGGCTGGCGATGATCCAGTCGGCGGCATCTGGCGTGAACACCGGGGTGGTATCCTCCACCCGAACCAAGCAAAACACAAGTCCGAACACCAGAATAGCGAGCAGATCACCGAGGCGAGACGTTCGGCACACCAATTCGACCAAACCGGTCTGCAAGTGTTCGTACCGCGCCCGCAACAGATCGACCGCCGAGCTGGAGCCAGCTGCCGCAGCGCAGCCCATCACCGCCGCCGCCGCAACGGCCTGGGGCTCGGGCATGGGCGCACAGAGCCAACCACTCTGAAAAAAGAAGTAGGAAGCTCCCCAGACGGAGAACCCGGTAATGACGCCGTCGACCAGCGCCAGCCGCATGGCGCCACTCTGAATCTTGGCGACATTATTGGGACTGAGCTCCATGCCGTATAGCAAGCCCACCCAGCCCGCGGCAAATCCGATCACAGGAGCCATGGCGGTAAGGTTGTCGAGCACATGGATGCCAGGCACGATGACCGGCCCCAGCAACGCCCCCAACAGGACGTACTCCAAGCCAGAGATCACCTGAAAGCGATGTTCGACGAACTCTACGGCGAAATGCGCGATGAGGTAGGCCAGGCTGACGATGACCACCAAAATGAGCACATCGCTGAGCCCTTCGCTCTCGGGGGCAGGCCCCGACGATGCCAGCGCGACCGCGGGTAGCAACAGCAGGAATGGCAGGAGTCTGCTCAGGTGTCGACCCCGATCCGCACGGGACCATCGACCGGCCAATTCACTGGATTTGCGGGCGTGTAGGACAGCACCTCGCGGGCACGAGTGCCGTCGAGAACGAGTCCCGTATGCATCCGATGACGGTTGAGACCATAACTAAAACGAGAGCCCGTGACCGCGTGCCGGACGTTGTACATCGGCTCGAGCAGCAGACCCGGGACAGGCGCCGATCGCGTTCCCCACTTCCGGATCGTCTCGGAGAGCGGAAGCGTATCGAACCCTGGAATGTTGAAAACACCCTCGCCGCTTCCGTGGGTGGCGCGCTCCATGGCCACCACCAAATCGCCTGGTGTCGCAACGTTAATCATCGGATCGAAGCCGGCTGGACGCAAACAAAGCCGGGTGGAAAGATAATCATAGAGTTGAGAACCCGTGCCCGGTCCAAGGGCCTCGGCACAGCGAAGCACCACGATCTCGCAGTCAATGAGCCCCATGCGCGCGCAGGCGGTGAGGTCCGCCTCGACGCGGTCGCGCACATACTGTGGTGCCCCAGGGGCCAGGTTGAGCGGATGGTCCTCGGTGACCAACACCGGTAGGTCGATGCTGACCCGATACACCTCACCGTAGGACTTCAGCACCACCCGGCGAATGGTGGGATGCCGATCGGCCAAATCGAGAATAGAGCGTAGTGCCTCCACATTTGCCCGGTGTACGCCGCGCCCACGACCGTAGGCATCGCGATGTTGGGCCAAGTGCACCACCCCCTCTACCTCTAGCTCTCGCGCCAGTCCGAACAACAGTTCGTGCACCCGACGCGGACGGGTGAGGTCGACGTTCACGTACGTGAGCCGCGTACCGTGCGAGAACGGCAGCGCTTGGCCCTCGGGCTCTTCTCCTACCGCAACCACATGTCGGACGCGGGTGTCGGCGACCAGACTGCGCACCAGGCGCTCACCGACGGGTGTTGAGGCCCCAGTGACCAAGACGGAGATCATTTGAAGATTCCCTCGCGCATCTCAAGACCGCGGTCGAGCAGCGCCTGTACCGCCGCCTTCACCCGGGCAGCGGCCTCGGTGACAATGGCAGGATCGTCTGCTTCTTCGGAGCTATATTCGAGGTCGAAGCGCAGGGGTTGGCCGTAGTGGATGTGATAGCGCACGGGAAGTGGAACCAAGGTTGCGGGGACCGGAATATACGGCAAAGCCGAACCCCGAGGCATGGGGATACGCGCCAATTGCGGCATTTGTTCTTCGGCACCGACAATTCCAACGGGAACCACTGGGGCCTTATGACGAATCGCCAGCTCACAGTGACCTTTCCGCCAATCTTGGAGCATGTATCGCTCGGAGAAAGGCTTGCCGATGCCAGGCGTACCCTCTGGGAAGATCATCAACAGCTGACCCGCATCGAGCAGCGCACGCGCGTTACCCTTCGAGCCGCCGACCACGCCACATCGGGCGAAAAGCGTACTTACAATGGGTAATGTACTCACGAAGTAGTCGGCGATAGGCCGAGCGGCACGGGGGGGATTGGTGTGACGCAGAATATCCACCCACAACATCATGCCGTCGACGGGGATGGTGCCCGAGTGGTTGCAAGCGATGACCGCTGCCCCATCCGTGGGGATGTTCTCGTATCCGTACGACTTCACCCGAAAGTAGTTGTCGTACAGCCCTTTACCGATGGTGTCGCCCAAGGCCACGAAGTCGGGATGCATCCCAAACTGGTCGAAGCCATGGCCGGCATCGGGGTACTGGAGGCGATCGGCGCGGTCGCGGACTTCGGATCCTCCGAAGAGCGCGGACAGGGCTTTTGCGATGGGAGGTCGGAACGGCATGCACGCAGTCTAATCCCGGTGACACTCCCGCACAGCACTCGAACATGGAACAAGCCTCTTAGACCGCACCAGTCTGCGGGAGACGGGTCGGTGATGTCGTCGATAAATGCGTCATCTCGCGGCGCTAGCGCAGTCCAACACCGGGCAACCGCAGCACAAAGACAGAGCCATGACCGGTGGTGTCCGCCTAGACCACCGGACCGTGCAACGCGATCCCTTGGGCGCCAAGGGACCGGTTGGCGGGCGTGTAGCCGATCAGCAACCGCGCAGCTGTACCCACTTGTGCGACGCTCACTGCGTCGGTCATCGCTGTTGTCGTCCTTGATTCCGTCAACGAGAGGCGTTCAGCGCCTGAGCTTGACTGTATGCAGCCTCGGCCGCCGAGACGTCACCACGTGCGGCCTGGGCATCGCCGTACATCACCAACAACCAGCTTCTCCAAGGCGTATTCTCTTGCGTAAGCACCAAACCCGCCTGGGCGGTGCTAACGGCGGCACCGGTATCGCCTGCCGCCAGGTACCACTCCACGGCCTTCGCAGCCATGTGCTGACCAGCATCGGCCGGTGCGCGTACGTGGGGCCGAACCGCATTCGCAGCGATCAAGTACTGCCGATTACGAGCCTCGACATCCGCGATACGTAGCGCCTGATCGATCGAGGCGCGACTGGCAGCGTCGAGGCTATCGCGCCACGCTTCGGTGAGGTCGCTGGGCACCGCGGCGTTCCGCTTGCTGGGTTGCGGCGCGACATCCGCAGCCGGTGCACTAGGCGCCGCAGCGTCTGCCTTGCTGTTCCGCTTAGCTTGCGCCGGCCGCGACTTCTCTGCGGTCTTTTCCGCCAAGCGCTCGACGGCCAACGCGTTGGGATTGGCGTCGCCCACATCGAAGGCCCTCTGGTCTTCGTCATCGAGGGCAGCCACAGCGTCAAGACCGGACTCGACAGATTCAGCCTCGTCCATTGGCGCTTCCGCAGCCGCAGCCACCTCGGGAATCATCGAACCAGCAGCCGGCTGACCCCGGGCCATATCGTAGCGATTTCCAACCTCTTCGTCGACGGTGGCGACACCATCGTTGCTCGCGACGGCCGGCGGAGGCGCCGCCAGCGGAGCCGCCTTTGGCGCGGCCACTTCCGCCGCCGGCGCCACCCGCTGCAGGGCAATCTCTTCGAGCGCGGCGCTGGGCGCAGACGCTTTCGCGACGTCCTCGGCGACCGACGCAACCGGCGCCTCGAATTGCATGGTCGGTAGAACCACCAGCAGCAAGGTCGCGGCGGTAGCCATGAGCACGCCTACACCACCGACCCGATTGGCCGCGCGCCACCACGCGGGTGCGGCCGAGACCTGGGTGCGTGGAATCGCCGCCACTTCGGCCAATTCGGGAGCTAAATCCTCCGGAATTCCGGCTACCAGGCTCGCGTTCAAGGCTTGGAAGTCCGCGAAGATGTCGTCCGCCGTGAGGGTAGGCGTGGGCGCCCGGTCAGGCTGCATCGCGTACACCGACTCCAACACGTCCGGATCGAGACCTAGCGGTGCAGGTGTGCCCACGGGCTTTTCGAGCCAATCCGACAATGCCTGCGCTTGTTCTTGCTCGTTCATGGTGGGTACACCTTGCGAAAAGCCTTGGTTGCGCGGTGATGAATGACGTCGAAGTTTCCGACCGATACCCCCATGATGTCGGCGCACTCGTCGCGGTCGCGGTCGTCGATGAGGCGCAACGTGAGCGCCTGTGCGTATCGCGGATTCAGGTTGCTCAGTGACTTGTCGACCAGACGTTTTGCGTCAGCGACTTCCAGGCCCCGGTCCGGAGACGGTGGGCGCGCACCCGTCACTGGTTGATTCTTCACCCGGTCGACCAGGTTGAGGTCACGCTTGTGTCGCCGATGGACGTCCATCGCCTTGTTCACAGCAATTCGGCGCAGCCAGAAAAAAATGCTTCGATTTTCAATTCGGAACAGGTGCATCTTCTCAAGGGCGGTGCGAAATGTGTCGCGCAGCACATCTTCAGCCAGCTCGGGCACCGGAAGCCGCGGCAGAATGACCTGACGATATATCGGTACGCCGTACCACCCATACAAGGTGGCAAACGCGGCCCGGTCTCCCTGCTGCATGCGCTGGATCACGACTCGTTCCTCCTCAAGTGGAACTAGATCACTGTGTTTTGGGGCACCAGATGGCAACCTCTTCTGCACTCCAACGCCTCGAGTCCTGGGAATCTTACACGTCTGAATCAAAGGGGTCTCGATCTCCCCGAGCGGCGATCTCTATTGACCCAGATCCTTGACCCAGATCCGTCCTACGCGTCGAGAATGTTGTCTCGGCCCAGAATCCACGCTGGATCGAGGTGACGCTTCAGGGCGCGGAACGACTCGATGACCTGTGGGCCCACCATGGTGACCAAGTGCTTCCGCTTCAGCTTGCCAATACCGTGTTCCCCAGACACGGTGCCACCCAAGGACACCGCCAGGGCCGCAAGCTCGTCGTAGTAGTCCTTGGCCGTCGTTAGTTCATCCGGTGTGGACGGTAAAAAATTGAGGTGCAGGTGGTTATCGCCGATATGACCAAACAACGCGTGCGCGATGGGGGCAGCCTCGTAGGCGGTCATCATCTGGTTGAGCGCGGCATCGGGTACAGCGAGGTCGGTACCTACTTTCCGCATACCATTGGCCACCACTTGCTCATTGATGCCCGCTGGAATCGCATGACGTAGCGCGTGAAGCTCAGCCTGAGAAGCTGGGTCTGTGGCAACAATCGTGTCGTCGGCCAACGCACCGGTCTCTTCGAGGGCTTGCCACCAGGCTTCAAGATGCACCTCTTCGTCGATGTAGAGCTCCTGCTCGCAGAACAACGCGGCTTGGGCGCCGTCGGGAACCTCTGCGACCCGTTCCCGGGCGATACCGAGACAGTTGTGATCTAAGTATTCGAGTCATCGCGGAGATAATGCGCCATTCCTATCGTTTCGAGCCGCCGTACGGGCCCGCTCCACAAAGGCGACGGCACTGGCTCGACTCGGAAAGAAGGCCAAGATGCCCATGACTTCGGTGGGCAGCGCGGTGAGTCGAACCGTGGCCTTGGTGAGGACACCTAGGGTCCCCTCTTGCCCTATAAAAAGGTCGATAAGTCTGTTCGCAGGTGCATATCCGGCGGCCGTCTTCACTGTGGGCTCGGTCCACTTTGGGACCGGCCAATCGGCGGGAATGGGGGTGTCACTATCGATGCGGAGCACCTCGCCGCTGGGTAATACCACCTCGAGCGCCTCGATCCAGGGACGGCTGGGGCCATACCGAAAGCTGCGGGCCCCACTGGCGTTGCAGGCGATAGCGCCGCCCAGAGAGCACTCAAAACGGGAGGTAGGATCCGGAGGAAAGAACCGACCCTTGGCCTCAATCTCGTTCTGAAAGTCGCCCAAAAAGACGCCCGCGCCCGCTGTGGCCGTGTCTTCACCGATGTGCTCGATCTGATTCAGGTGCTCCATCGACATCAGCCAGCCGCCGTACGGTACGGGACCGCCAGTTGTGCTGGTGCGGGCAGAGGTAATCGTCAGCGGAATGCCATTGGCCTGGCAGTGGGCCACAATGGCGCTGACCTCGCCCGTGTTCTTGGGCCGCAGCAGCGCATCGGCATAACCGGTCTGGTTGGACGCGTCGGTGAGGTAGCCGGCGAGAATCGAGGCGTCGTGGATGCGTTCTGGAAGCATGACGTCGTCTAATTCGTCAGAGCCGTGCTGCCCATCGGACGAGGACCTGGCTCCAGTCATCGCAGCGCCCTACTTTTGGCCAGGCGTCGCGAAGATGATCTCCTTCCACGTGACACCCTGCCACTCGGCGATCTCGGAGTCGGAGATGAGCTCGGCGTCGAGGTAGACGGTCTCGTCGTTCACCCAGTCTCCGCCCACGGTAACCGGACTGTCTTGCCATGCGCTAGACACCGTACCGTCGACCGCACCAGGCATCCGAACCATGCTCCGAGAGATCTTGCCCTCGGGTCCATCGGCGAACGGAGGACCGCCATCGCCTGCGACATCCATCACCGTGTTGCCGGGGTCTTTCAAGAACAGCTCGAAGGCCGTGTCTTTTAGATACAGGCGCGCCTGGCGGTTATCATTGAAGGCGTTGACCACCATGTCGGCCGTCTGGTAGGCAGAACCCTGATCTTGGGGCCGGCCATCTTCGTAGGCTTCGAGCACATGATCGACCACGGTGAACGTACCGTTGGCGGGCAGCACCGATCCCGGCGGGAATCCAACCACGAAGTCGTCGGGGTTGGCCAGCTGCCACATGTCGAGGCGGACGTCTTGGTTGGTGTTGTTGACCAACTCGACAAACTCGTCGAAGCCGTCGATGTCGCGCTCGTGAGCGCCGTACCACATCACCTCGTTGATGAGCACATCGCCCGGCTTGAGGGGGTTTTCGCCCTCGCCGATGAACTGCTCACCCATGGTGCGGCCGTTGTCCCAGAGCAGATCGAAGTACTCGTCGTACATTTGGGCAGCGCGCTTGCCACGGAACACCAGCAGGAACTCGTCGTTGGACTGCGTGGCGCTGGCGGACCAGTTGAACGACCCCGTGATCACCACGGGATCTTCGCCGTCGGCGTCGATGACCATGGTCTTGCTGTGCAGTCGTCCACCGCCAGCCTGGTAATCCCCAGGTTGACGAGAGCTGTCGATTCCGTCCATGCGGAGTGGAATATCGCCGCCCAGAAGCCGGTAGACTTCGTGGTACTGGCCGTTGGAATGCAGCTGGGATTGGTCGATGACGCCGGCCTCGCTGCGTCGGTCGCGGAAGTGCGCGACGAGGGAGATAGCGTCGGCCAGGTCCTTCGCCATGAACTCTTCTTGCTTGCGAATGAACGCCGAGCCGACTTGGTCCTTGGTGAACGCGAAGATGGTAAAGCGAATGGACTCTTGGGCGCCGTCGACGAGCTCGAGAATGCGACCCATGGCGTCTTCGTTGG
>JAACDH010000436.1 GCA_009936995.1 Rhodobacterales bacterium | reverse complement strand
TTCCCTGTGGGAGAGTAGGTATCGCCGACCACCCCTTAAGCAACAGCCCAGAATCCTATGGTTCTGGGCTGTTCGCGTTTCGAACGTGAATTGTCGCATGCGCGCGACCGTGGGTGTCGCGGGCGTCCCGAGGTCCAGTTAAAAGGGGGTATGAAAACTAAACTCGCGACACTGTTGTTCCTTGCAGCCTGTAATGGGGGTAAAGAACAGGCTCCGATCGAATGGGGTGGGCAAGGAGAAGCCGGTGCCAACGTACCTACGTTCGAGGGCGCTGTACCCAAGAACGTGATGATGATCTCGGTAGATACCCTGCGGAAAGACCACCTGCCTCGTTACGATTCCGCCTCTCGTAATCTGATGCCGTTTGTGGACAGTCTAATGACAGGGGGCTTTGTAGCCGACAACCATCGGGCGTGTTCCAACTGGACCTATCACGGAGTCACCTGCACATTGGGCGGGCGGTATCCGTTGGACGAGGGCTTCTTACCGAAGCTGGTGAACAAGTCGGCGGAGGCACTTCCTGGTGGCACGCGCTTACTGGCTCACTATCTGTCCGACGCTGGCTACTTCAGCGTTCTAGGCAGCTCAAACTCCTGGCTCTCACCGGAGTGGGGGAGCGGTAATGGCTACACAGAGGTGGAGGACCTGAACTATACGTCGGGCTTCTACATGTATCAGGCCATCGCCTCAAGGGTTGAAACGGCGCTGGCGGCGGACGCTGAACAGCCTTGGTTCATGCACGTGCATATGGTGGAGCCGCATGTTCCCTATGCTCCTCCCGATGAGTATCTCGGTGAACTCGAGGGTCTGCCGCCGGTGGTGTACGACCTTACCCTACAGCCGGGGCACTACAAGGCGACTCGTGATGATTGGGCCGACTTGACCGTTGAGGAGCGGGTGGTGCTCAAAGAGCACGTCCGGGTGCGGTACGAGGCTGAGCTGCGCTACACGGACGACTTGGTGCGGGACATCTTTGATGACCTCGAGGAGCGTGGTCTTCTGGACGACACCCTTGTGGTGTTCTGGGCTGACCACGGCGAGCAGTTCTGGGAGCGTGGACGGCAGACGCATGCGTACCATCTTAACGTCGAGGAGAACGACACCATCCTGTGCCTGTGGTCGAAGAACATTCAAGCGGGGTCGACTCAAACGCCCTCGGTTCAGATCGACATGGTGCCGACGTTGCTTGGTCTCCTCGGAGTCGACGTGCCCATAGAGGTGACCGGCGTTCCATTGGGCTGGGCCAAGCCTGACCGTGCCCGCTTTGCGGCGACGGATACTCGGCTGGGCATGCTTCAGGCCGTTACGAAGGGCGACCACGAGCTCATCGTCGAGTGGACGGGCGGTGCCCAATATTACGACCTGGTCGCCGACCCCCTACAACATGGTGCGTCCTATCAGCCCAGCAGTCCGATTGTGTCCGCGCTCTGGGACGAGTTGGTTCCGATGATTCAACGCGCGCAGCCGCTTGCGGACGAGCACGATTTTGTGGAGCCGAGAGGCTTTAAGCTGCCGGCCCCTTGACCAGGAGTGCGGGGCAGATATCCTCGCTGGCGATACGCTCGGTCACAGACCCCAACGCGGCCCGAGTCAGCCCGGCTCACGCCTGAGATGGTTGTTTTCCCGTGTCGAAACATCTCGAGTTTTGGGGAAAGACACCGTTCGTGTGTGAAGTCGTTCAGAACGGAAACACTGGCCGGCTACGCGGAGGGCTCAGATCCCCATCGGGTCCAATCGTTGGTCTTGGGGTTCCACAGCTTCAGTCGCAGGCAATCGGCGAGGAGGGCTGGCGACCAGCTCACGCGTCCGGGGTTCTGCAGCTCGGGCAGGGCGTTCATGGCCGCGGGCAGGTTGTAGAACGGGATCTTGTGGTTCAGGTGGTGCACATGGTGATAGCCGATGTTGCCGGTGAACCAGTGCATAATGCTGGGCATGTCGAACATGCTGGAGGAGCGTAGCGCTGCGGCGTGGTAGTTCCAGTCGCGGCGATCGGCGAACCAAGCGTCGGGGAAGTTGTGCTGCACGTAGAAGAGCAGAGCGCCGGCAGCGCTGGAGATCATGCCGGGTAGTAGCAGACCGAAAAAGGCGACCTCCCAGCTGAAGAACAACGTGAGTCCCACGAGTCCGAGGAGGTGGGCCAGCACGGCGACGGGACCTTGCCAGTGCAGCTTGGGGTCGCGGATGAATGGAACGATGCACATGCCGAGACCGAACAACGTGAAGTAGCCTAGGAGCATATTGATGGGGCTGCGCACGAAAATGTACGTGTAGCGTTCTTTCTGCTTCATGAACCGCCACATCACCACCGAGGCTACGGGGTAGGAGCCGATGGCCGCGCCAACCATCTTGGCGTTGTTCTGGTGGTGGTAGTCGTGCGTCTCGCGCCACACGGGAAGCGGGTTGAGCGTGTAGATGCCGATGAGACGGCTAATCCACAGACCTGGCGTGGACTTAATCCACAAGGCACCATGGGCCATGTCGTGCTCGAAGATGAAGATCCGCACGATGATGAGTCCGAGGACGATGCTTCCCAGCAGACGCAGCGGCCAGATTGGGGCGAGTACGGCTACAGACAGCGCTGCAGACCAAGCCAGCATCGTGATGACAAAGAGCCCCCAAGTTTTTGCGGGGTCCTCTTTCGCAAAGGGGAACGTTGCGCGCACCAATGCCGAACCCTCGCGGGGGGCGTTTTCGGTGGTCGTGCGGTCTGTGGAATCGGACATCGTCGAAATCCAGGGGCTTTTTGCCGACACCCTTGCGGGGTGGTGTGATCCGGTTGGCCATTATCTCCGGTGGGGTAACCTGCCCTAGCGCGACTCGCACCGCCTCTCGGTCGGCGAGCGTGAGCAACCAGCTATTCTTCTGCGATCCGCACTCCCCCTTGCTTATCAACTGACCACTGGGTCGGAAATAATGGCCGGCATACAACCCCTGACGTCGGTGGAACTGGGTTGTGGGAAGGGTGAACAGGAAGTCGATACACCGATTTTGTCAGTCTTTGTTCCAACGATCGACCGGACGTTGGCAATCGTGGCGGTTGTCGTCTCGGTGGACCTCGTTGAGCGCGTTTCGCATCGGTAGGTCTTCGTATATCTCGACGTTGACCTGGGAGAGGTTCCGCGGGTCCTACAGGGACGGCACGGTCCTGATGTTGGGGGGCCAAGTAGATTCCACATCGGTCGTCGGGCGTCTCATGTTTCGCTCGCATATGTCAGGACGCCATGTGCTAAGTTATCGGCGTGAAACCTACCTCAACACCAGCCGTTCTCTATCTCATCCCTCTGCTCTTAGTGGCCTGCGCGGGCGCCCCCGATGGGATTCGCCTAACGCCCAAGGGAGATGGACCGGCTGTCGTGGTCGACTGGGACGCGAAACCACTGCCCGACATTCCGTTTCCGAATGATCTGGCGACGCGTACCGACCCCCATTCAGTCACCGGTTTACGGGTGAATATTTCGAAACAGGCCACAACCGAGCTGGAGGCCAAGACCCGTCGCAAGATCGACGAACTCACCGGTTTTGGCATCTATGCGCCGCTCTCCGTTGCGTTCGAATCGCCCCTGGACCTCGACAATATCGTCGCGCGCCAACAGGATGATGGCAACTTCACCGACGACGTGCTGTGGGTCATAGACGTCACCCCGGGCTCGCCCACCTACCTCCAGCCAGTCGATATTGATATCGGCAACGGCCGCTTCCCGGGTGATGTAGATCGCCAAGACGTGTACTTCCCCAACGATGTGGCCATCGACGTTCCCAGCGTGCTCTTCGACACCCACGATGAAGACATCAACGGCAATGGCGTCATGGACTGGGGGGAGGATGTGGACGGCGATGGCTACCTAGACGTACCGAACGTGTACCCCGTGGGCGGTGACGCCCGCGAAGACCTACTCACCTGGTACGAGCGCGCCACGAACACGCTCATCTTTCGTCCGGTGGTTCCCCTCCGCGAAGAGACCCAGTACGCCGTGGTGCTCACCGAGCGGCTGGTGGGCGAAGACGGCAAGCCCATCCGTTCCCCATGGCCCTGGGTCAACCACACCCGCCAGACCGACGCGCTCTTGCCGGTCATCGAAGCGGTCGAAGGACTCGGCGCGAGCGTCGACGACATTGCCTACGCTTGGGTCTTCACCACGGCTCGCATTACCGGCGATCTGGTCGACATTCGACGGAGCCTTGACGGAGACGGCCCGTTCGATTGGCTCCCCGAAGAGATTCCGCCTGCGATCAGCGCCGCGGATCCGGTGCACGGGATGCCGAACGTCGACGCCTATCAGCTGCCCGTGACCACGCTCACAGCCGTGCTCGGCTTGGCCGAATTGGTCCCCGAAGAGAGTCTCGACCGTGTGGAAGCTGGCTATGCCTACGGCGAGTCCATGGTGGGCGGCTTCTTCCGCTCCCCCGATCTGTTGGCCGACCGCGACGACGAGCCCAACGGTGATGGCGGCGACGCGGTCGACGAGTGGTGGGAGGTCGACCCGGTCGCGGGCACGCTGAACGCCAAGGCCAGCGAGATCGCCTTCACCTGTGTCATTCCTAAAGAGACCGAGACGCACCAACAGCCCTTCGACGTCGCCATCTGGGGACACGGCTATGGCTCGTCCCGCATCGAGGGGTTCTCGTTTGCTTGGGCCCTGGTCGAGCTGGGCATGGCGGTCTGCGTCATGGACTACCCCGGTCACGGGCCTACCTTGGACGACGAGGACCGGGCCGAGATGACATCCCTGCTGCAGCCCCTCGGCTTGATGCCTTTCCTCGAGCACGTTGAGAAGGCGCGCTTCGTCGACGTTGACAACGATGGTATCCCCGACTCCGGCGCCCACCAGTGGACGGCCGACGCCTTTCACACCCGCGACAATGTCCGACAGGCCGTGGTCGATTGGATGTGGATGGTCCGCGCCTTCGAAGAGTGCGGCACCAGCGAGATGGAGAAGGGCGACAAGCAGGTGATGAACTGCGACTGGGATGAGGACGGGGTGCCCGACATCGGCGGCCCAGATGCCGAGTTCACAATCGCCGGTGGCTCCCTCGGCGGCATCGTCGACGGCGTCGCTGCGGCGGTGATGCCCGAGATCGCCGCCCATGTTCCGGTGGTCGCCGGTGGCGGTCTCATGGACATCTCTACCCGTGCGCCTACGGGGGGGGCCGTCGAGGCCATGCACGGCAAGCTGCTCTCGCCCCTCATCTTGGGGTATCCGAACGAGACGGGCGGCTTGCTCATCGTTCAGCACGTAGACAGCTTCATGGACATGGTCGATGTGCCCATCGCCACCCTCGACAGCGTTCCGGCGGGCGGTCGAGTCACAGTCGAGAACGTGGTGAACGGTGAGCTCCGCGAGATCGTGATTCCCGAAGACGGTCGCTTCCGCGTGGGCATCGCCGCAGACGCCCTCGACCACTACGAACGGCGCATCAAGGCCGGTATCCCCGAGACCGGCGTGGTCGATGGGCAGACGTACACGGTGCCTAGCAATGCGGGACTCGGCGATGAGCTGATCATCTCCATCTACGACGCGTCGGGCGCTCGAATCGCCGAGCTGGACAACTTCCAAGAAGAGGGCGCCGTGTTTCAAGGCGTCCCCTACACCGTGGGTTCCACACTGGTGGCGGCGGCTTCTGGGCTGGGCAAGGTCCGCGCCGCGCCCGGTACCCGTCGGACGATGA
>JAACDH010000435.1 GCA_009936995.1 Rhodobacterales bacterium | reverse complement strand
GTATCACCCCTGAAAAACTGCGACGCTATGGCTTCAAGGCATAACGGAGACCCTCATGAGCACGGACACATTCGAAGTATTGAACAGCGATCCAATCCGTCGGGTCGAACTGGCCATCCAGGACCTTAGCGATGGTAAGATGGTCATTCTGGTCGACGACGAAGACCGCGAAAACGAAGGCGACTTGGTCGTAGCGGCCGAGAAAATCACGGCGGCGCACATCAACTTCATGGCCACCCACGCTCGTGGACTCATCTGCCTCTCCCTCACCAGCGAGCAGGTAGAGCGGTTGGCGTTGCCGATGATGGCGACCAACAACAAGAGCGCCTACGAAACTGCCTTTACCGTCAGTATCGAGGCTCGAGAGGGCGTCACTACGGGTATCTCTGCGGCAGACCGTGCCCACACGACGCTGGTCGCGATCAACCGCGACGCTACGCCACGCGACATCGTCACGCCCGGACATGTCTTCCCTCTTCGCGCGCGCGACGGTGGTGTGCTTGAGCGGGTCGGCCAGACCGAAGGTTCCGTCGATCTGGCCCGGATGGCTGGCCTCGACCCTTCGGGGGTCATCTGCGAGATCATGCGCGAAGACGGCACGATGGCGCGCATGCCTGACCTGGAGATTTTCGGGCGTGAGCACCAGATTCGCATCGTCGCCGTCGCCGACCTCATCAAGTTCCGGATGCGCAACGAGCGGGTCGTTAAGCGCCAGACCGAGGGCACCATCGAGGTCCCCGGAATGGGAACGTGGCGGTCCATTTTGTACCAAAACGTCGGAAGCGAAGGCATGCATCTCGCGCTGACATACGGTGATCTCGATAGCCAAGCGACGCCCGTTCGCGTTCAAGGCGCACCGGCCGCCTGGAGCTTCTTGTCTCCAAATGGCACTAAACTCTCCGGCAGCGCAATGGCGGCAATGGGGCAAATTCACGACGCCGGTCACGGTGTGTTGGTGTTGATGCACTTGGCGCCTCCAGCTGATCGTGTCGTCCGTGGTTTCCAACAGGATTTTTCTGCGACAGAGGTCCCGGTAGTGCTCGCGCAAGCAGACTCCCTGCGTGATCTGGGTGCCGGTTGCCAGATTCTTCTCGACCTCGGGTTGAGCAACCTCGAACTGATGTCCAACTCGAAACGGCCTATCGTCGGCATCGAAGCTTACGGGTTGCACATCGTCGCGCTCCGCTCGCTGGGTTAGGGGCGTGGCATAGGCGGATCGAACTCATCCGACCACCCCATTCAACCAGGAGGCACGTCTTGCCACGCACCATCGAAGGCAACTACACCGATCCAGGCGGCCGATTCGCCATCGTGGCCGGTCGTTTCAACGACTTCATTACCAATCAGTTGGTGGCTGGAGCCGAAGACGCTCTTCGCCGCCACGGCGTCGATACGAACGAACGCCTGGATGTCGTCTGGGTTCCCGGTGCCTACGAAATACCACTCATCTGTCAAAAGTTGGCGGATGGCGGAGAATACGCGGCAGTCATCGCTCTTGGTGCAGTGATCCGCGGGCACACACCGCACTTCGACTACGTCAGCTCCGCAGTCTCGAAGGGCGTCGCCAACGCCTCCATAGCTTCGGGCGTTCCGGTTATCTTTGGTGTGCTCACGGTAGACACCATCGAGCAAGCCATCGAGCGTGCGGGCACGAAAGCCGGCAATAATGGCTGGACAGCTGGACTCACGGCCCTCGAAATGGCGTCCCTCATCAAGGCGTTGGAGTCCTAAGATGGGTTCTCGACGTCGGGCCCGCGAATACGCGCTTCAGGCCCTCTATCAAAGCGATCTAAGCGAAATCGCCGTGCTATCTGCGCTCACCTATCTGTGGTCCACACAAATGGAGGAAGATGGCATGGAGGGCGCTCGCCCTGCCGAGAGCGAAGAGATCGAATTCGCGCAGCGCCTGGTCACGGGTGTCGAAGCGGGCAAGGTTCAGCTCGATGCGCTCATCGAAGAGGCGTCGACCAACTGGCGCATCGCTCGCATGCCCATCGTCGACCGGAATATCCTGCGTCTGGCGGCGTTCGAACTTCTGAACTGCCCCGATATTCCCGCCTCTGTTAGCGTCAACGAGTCGGTCGAGCTCGCTAAGAACTACGGAACCGCCGAATCCCGTTCTTTCGTCAATGGCATTGTCGATAGGTTGGGCCGCAATACCGGCCGCATCGACAAGGATGCGAAACGGAAGCATCGCAAGTCATGAAGCTTCTGGCCCAACTCAACCGCGTTGCCCTGACGTGGTGGTTTGGTCATGCGATTTTGTTGGTCGCCTCCGTCGCTGTGGTAGGAACCGCCGCGATCCTTACGCCGTCTAACGAGATGTTGAGTCTCTTTGGTTTCGAGATTCCCATTGTCTGTAGCTTTCGCAGGCTCACGGGCGTTGGCTGTCCGGGGTGTGGCATGACACGCTCGTTCACCTTTATGGCCCATGGGCAACTCCTAGGCGCTTTCCAAGTGAACTACTTGGGGCCTCTTGCGTTCTCGGCTACCGCAGCGCAGATTCCATGGCGCTGCTACCGCATCTTTGAGGGTCGAGCGCGGGGGTTTTGGGCGTCGTAGTCCGGCTAGAGACCGTGGCGCACGACACAAAGTTTCGCAAGACCTGAAGGCCTGGCGCCCCCGTAAGCACCGACTCGGGGTGGAACTGGATGCCATAGATGGGAAGGGTGCGGTGGCGTAGCCCTTGGATCGCTCCGTCTTCGCTGCGCGCGGTGACCTGTAGGCACGCGGGAAGATGGGCGCCGTCGACCACCAGACTGTGGTAGCGGGTCATCGGGGCCCCTTGGGGGATGTCTCGAAAGATCCCTGACTGGTGGTGGACGATGGAGGTGGCCTGGCCATGCACCACCGAATGTTGGATGACTCGCCCACCAAACGCCAGCGCGATCGCTTGGTGGCCGAGGCACACCCCAAGGATCGGAATCCGATGGCCCAACGCGCCCGCGGCGGAGACGAGGCATCCGGCGACCTCGGGGCGGCCTGGTCCCGGACCCAGCACGACGAGATCGGGACAGGTGGAAAGAAGGCTGGCGGAGGTGGCGCGATCGGACGCTACCACCGAGACCTGGGCACCCAACACCCGGAACGCCTGGGCGAGGTTATGGGTGAATGAGTCATACGAGTCGACGAGGATCAGCTTCACGATGTTGCACCGGTAGCGCGCCAGAGGCGTCGAAGCACCTTTCCAACCTGTAATGGGGGGGTTAGACTGTAGTCGAGCAGGAGTCAGGCATGATCGACGTTAGCGAGCGCGCGGCGAAACGTATTCAGGAAATCATCGTAGAGGGGAAATGTGAATTCTCTGGTCTGCGCGTCGGTCTGCGAGACGGTGGCTGTGCAGGATACACCTATTTACTCGAGTTTGAGCCGAAGCCCGACGAGGACGACACGGTCATAGATGCCCATGGCGCTAAGATATTCGTACATCCACTTCACGCCCCGTTCCTGATGGGTTCTACGCTTCGCTGGGCCGAAGAAGAGTTCCAGTCTGGCTTTCATGTCGACAATCCCAACGTCAGTCGCAGCTGCGGTTGCGGCGAATCCTTCGACGTCTAGGACGGTCATGCCAACGGTCCTGGTCCAAGGTCACCCGGCCGTCGAGGGGGAGCTTGACGCCACGCTGCTCGACGTCTGTGATGCACACGGAATCCTCATGGAGTGTGCATGCGGAGGCTTCGCTTGCTGCAACAGCTGCCGGGTCGAGGTGATCGAGGGCGCCAACAATCTGTCCCAAGTCGAAGAAGACGAGCTTCCCTTTCTAGAGGGGATCCACCAACGCTTGGGGTGTCAGGCTAGGCTTCTAGGCCCAGTATCCGTGCGCCTCGATCCGGGAATGTAAGTGTGGCGTTGACGACCTTGCACAGCACCGTTAAAAACCGGGGCGTTCAGCAACCAAGCCACGATGACTCGGCTGCAGGACAAGCTGGCCTGGTAGCTCAGTTGGTAGAGCAGGGGATTGAAAATCCCCGTGTCGGCGGTTCGATTCCGTCCCAGGCCACCACCTTTCCCCTCCCGGCGATCTTCATCGTGCTGGCGATGGCGGTTGGCTGCGGCGATAAGTGCGAGCAGCTGTGTGTGCAGACGGCTGCGCGTATTGATGAGTGCAAGCCCGAGAGTTTGAGCTGGGCAGATCTGGGAGCGCGAGGCAAGAACGACTTCGCGAACGCGTGTCGCGAAGACTGGTCACGTCTATCGGCCGAGCTCACCACCAGCGACCTACGGGAAGCGCTGGAGGTCTGCGACGAGACCCTACCGTCGTTACTGGCCCTGTCGGGACTGACCTGCGATGAGGTCAACGCGCTCTACCTTCCGATTGAGTAGCGCTAGTCGTAGTCCACGGCACGCACCTGGATGCCAAGGCGACCAATTCTGTAATTGAGGTTGGATCGGGAGAGGCCAAGACGGCGAGCCGCCTGCGCCTGCACGCCACCACTGGCCTTTAGTGCGGCGATGATCACCCGACGTTCGTAGCCCGCCAAGGCCTCTTGGAGCGTGGTGCCAACGGGCGGCAGGATCGCTTCCCGGACGGCGGGTTGATCGGGAAGGGCGTCTTCCGGGAGGCGAATTTCCTCGATAATCTCGACCCGGGACAGGATGACCGTACGCTCGATGAGGTGTTCCAGCTGGCGTACGTTCCCTGGCCAGTGGTAATTTCGCAGCATCTGCATGGCCTTTCGGCTGAATTGAGGCACTGGCTTCTTGTTGCGGCTGGCAAAGATCCGCGCGAAGTGATCAACCAACAATGGAATATCGTCTCGTCTTTCCGCTAAAGATGGCACCCGTAGCGTCATCACGTTGAGCCGGTAGAAGAGGTCAGAACGGAACCTTCCCTCTTGGGTTTCGACCCGCAGGTCTTTGTTGGTGGCCGCGACCACGCGGACGTCGACTTTTACGGTACTGCTGCCGCCAACCCGCTGGAGCTCGCCATTCTCCAGGACCCTAAGCAGCTTCACTTGTGTGTAGGCGTTGATCTCGCCGATTTCATCTAAGAGTAGGGTGCCGCCATGCGCTTGCTCGAATTTACCTTGGTGCTGCCGGATTGCGCCGGTAAAGGCACCTTTTTCATGGCCGAACAGTTCGCTTTCGAGCAGGGACTCCGGAATGGCTGCACAGTTGACTCGGACGAACGGCTTACTGCTGCGGCCAGAGCGATAATGAAGGGCCGCTGCTAGGAGCTCCTTTCCCGTGCCGGTGGGGCCTTGGAGAAGGACCGTCGCGCTGGTATCGGCGATGGCGGAGACCTCTTCGTAGAGTCGCAGCATGGCGGGTGTGGTGCCGATGAGACTGTCGAATCCAAATCGCTCTTCGACCTCCTGCCGGAGCATGATCAGTTCTGCACGGAGCGCACGGTACTCTAGCGCCCGTTCGATGATCACCAGGAGCTCGTTTTTGGAGATCGGCTTGATCACGTAGTCAGAGGCACCGCCTTTCAGGGCCTCAACAGCGTCGTTGACGGATCCGTAGCCGGTCATTACCACCACGGGAAGGTCGGACCAAGACTGACGAATGCGCGTTTGCAGTTCGATCCCTGTGCCTCCCGGCATCTTGACGTCGGTTAAAACCAGATCGTAGGGCGCAGCCTCTAGCGCTTCGATGGCGGCGTCTGGATTGGAGACCATGGTGACGTGCATCCCCGCCTTGCTGAGATTCACGTTCAGCACGGTTCGGACGGCACGGTCGTCGTCGACCACCAAAATTCGAGCGCCCGTCAGGGTGTTGTCTTGTGTTCCAGCCACGGGTCCATCATCCAGATTTGGGTGTTTGGGTACAGGGCATGTACCCAAGAGGCATCAGACACGGGTAACAGCTCGATGAGTGTTGCCGCGTCGGAGGTAGATTGGGTTGGCACGAGGAGATGTTGGAGTGGGCCAGTGAGCGGTCCCAGAACCTGGCCCACCAAGCTCGGGGCCAACGACTCGAGCAGCTTGCCCTGAGGAGAGTAGGAGATCACGCCGACTTTCTTGCCCTCGGGGATACCGGCCTCGATGCGGGCAGCGGCGATGGCCTCTTGTAGTCCGCCGATTTGGTCTACCAGTCCGTTCTCGATTGCCCGTTGGCCCGTCCATACACGCCCGCGAGCGACCTCTTCGACTTCATCCATCGTCAGCCCACGTCCATCGCTGACGACGGTCTTGAACTGCTGGTAGCTCTCAGAGACGAGGTCCTCTATTTTGTCTCGCTGTACGTCGTCCCAGGGTTGATGAGTGCTGTATAGAGTACTGTTGCGCCCTCGGGTTAGCTCGGTGGTCTCGATTCCGATCGTCTCGAACAGGGCATCCGTGGAGAACTTTCCGCTGTATGCGCCGATCGACCCTGTGAGGGTGCCGGGCTCCGCGAAGATAATATCGGCGCCCGCAGAGACGTAGTAGCCACCGGATGCGGCCAGGCCGCCCATGCTAACCACCACTGGTTTCTGGTCGTCTTGGGTCTGGGACACGGCTCGCCAAATCTCGTCCGAGGCGAAGAAGGAGCCGCCAGGGCTATCTACCCGCATGACCACGGCGCGAACGGTCGGGTCGAGCCTCGCTTGGTTGAGCGCTCGCACGACAGTGTCGGCGCCCGAGCGTTTCCCACTCATCAGGCCGCCGCTTGACGACTCGCCATCGACAATCACCCCGTCGATGTAGATCAGCGCGATTTTAGCGGGAGCTTCCCAAGAAGAGTGGGCTTGCGGCGTCTCGAGGAGGCGAACCCGCTGTACTTCGCCGCCGTAGATTTCTGCCAGTTTTCCAGGAAGCTCGTCGGGATAGATTGCGCCGTCGACGAGACCCGATTCGACCGCTTCACGGGCGGTCCAT
>JAACDH010000434.1 GCA_009936995.1 Rhodobacterales bacterium | reverse complement strand
GGTCCAGGCCCGACAAGCGACCGATCCAAAAGTCCGCTTGGCCATGGTGAAGATCGCCATCGAAGAGACCCGCCATGCCGAGCTCGCCCGAGACCTCGACATCTGGTTCCGCAGCCAATTGAGCGAAGAGGACAACCAACGGCTGGACCAAGCGCGCGACCGCGCGGTGAAGCAACTCGTGGCGCGCATCGACGGAGATCAGCGACCGCGGTTCCCCGAAGCCGGACTTCCAAGTGCCGTCGAAGAACAGGAAATGATTCGATCCCTGGCGTCGACCCTATGGCAATCCGTCAATTGACGGACCTCCACATCTGCTCAACATCTGCTTCGTACATTGGGCTTCAGGAGGTCCCATGTACTCGAAAGCCGGTCCTATTCTCGTCATCGCATTGCTTGCCGCATGCAACAGCAACGAACACGCCCATGAAGACGCACCCACCTACTACGCGGATGCCAAACCGATCATTGACGAGAGCTGCGCCAGTTGTCACAGTGCGGGCGGCATTGCCCCGTTCAAGCTGGAGACCCTTGAAGATGTGACCCCGTACGCGGCGCTGATCAAGAAAGCGGTCGAAGACGGAACCATGCCGCCATGGCAGGGGCAAGAGGGCTGCAATGAGTACGCCAACGACTTCTCGCTGGCCCCAGCCGACAAGGAGACGCTCATCGCCTGGATCGACGCGGGCACGCCCGAAGGCGACATGGCAGACGAGACCGAAGTCACCGAGAAAGCGTCCCTCCCCATCGATCTTCTGGTCACCCTGCCCGAGCCGTTCACACCCAAGACGAGCCCAGACGACTACCGGTGCCAGCTCATCGAATGGCCCGAAACCGAAACCAAATTCGTTACCGGCATTGAAGTCACCCCAGACGTCACCAGTATTGTGCACCACACGATTGTCTACGCCGTAGGCGCTGATACCGCGGCGAACTATCGGGCCCTAGACGAGGCCGAGGACGGTCCTGGCTACACCTGCTTCGGCGGCCCCAACGGAGAGTCCGACAACCCATTCGAGGACATGACCACCCAAGATCTCCTCGACATGATGAACGCGGAAGACGGCGAATCTCCCGTTCAATTCCAACGCTGGATCGGCGCGTGGGTGCCCGGTGCCGCCGCCCGTTCTTTCCCCACTGGCACCGGTATTCGCATGGAACCGGGCGACCTGCTCATCGTCCAGATGCACTACAACACCGGCACTGCCGATCCCGCACCCGACCAGTCCAGCATCGGCTTCCAACTGGCGGATTCCGTTGAGCGCGAGGCCATTACCCAGCCCCTCACCGACCTGGGTTGGGTGACCGAGATCCCGCTGTTGGGTGAGCCCATGACCATTCCCAAGGACGCCGAAAGCACCATTCACACCACCACCGTGAAGGGCGATTCCATGTTCTTTAGTGGTGCCCGTGACAGCTTGGGGCTCGCGGAAGACTCCCCGCTGATGGTCCACACGGTCGGGCACCACATGCATCAGCTGGGCCGCACGGGCTACCAAGAACTGCACAAGGGAGACGGCAGTGTGCAATGCCTGGTCGACATCCCGGACTGGGACTTCCACTGGCAGAATGCATTCACGCTGAAAGAGCCCGTGCTCATCGGCTTGGATGACGAGTTGGTGCTCGAGTGCGACTTCGACAACTCCCAAGCGAACCAACCCATCATCGACGGAGCGCGGATCCAGTCCAGAGAAGTGGCCTGGGGCGAGGGTTCTACCGACGAGATGTGCCTCTCGACCGTCTACCTCACCGCTCCCTAATGTCGGGTTGGACAAGCCAGAACCGCGCGTGTCATCCTGGTTCTCATGGAGAGACGGGGTGAACACAAGTCGAATTCTGGTGGTCGAAGACGATCCTCAAATCGGGCCCAAGGTGGCCGCGGGACTCCAACGAGCTGGGTACGACACCACCCTGGCCACCGACGGTCCGACCGCCCGTGCAGCGGTGGCCAAACACAGCTGGGACCTGGTGATTCTCGACCTGATGTTGCCCGGAGAAGACGGGTTCTCGCTGCTGACCGCATGGAAGGACCGCAATAGCGTCCCGGTGATTGTGCTCACAGCCCAAACCTCTCTCGACGACCGACTTCGCTCCTTCTCGTTGGGCGCCATGGATTGGCTTCCCAAACCCTTTTTCATGGAGGAACTCGTCGCCCGGGTGCGCACGCGCTTGGGTCACACCGCGCCCAAACCGCAAGCTCACAGACTGGTCATCGGCGACTGCGAACTCGATCTCGACCGCAGAAGCGTGTTCCGCGACCAAGTTGCACTCTCCCTCACCACCCACGAAATCAACCTACTCGTGGTGCTCGTCAGCCACCCAGATCGGGCCTTTACCCGCGATCAACTCGCAAACCGCGCACTGCCGGCCGACGGCAACCGCGAGCGCCGTACCGTCGACAGTCACATCTCTCGGATTCGAAAGAAGCTGGGTGCCGATGGCGAACGGATCCACACGGTGTTCGGCGTGGGCTACCGGTACGATTCCGCATGAGTTCCCTCCGCAGCAGCATCGCCACCTCCGCCCTGGCTGGCGCTTCGATGCTGGTGGTCTTTGTGACGGTTTCCATCATTGTTTCGGCCAACCTACTGGCAAAACAACAGGTGGGGGAAATCGCGGGCAGCATTCCAGCGTCAGAACAGCAGGCCTGCATCGACGACCCCGAAGGATGGCACCTGGTCAAAGGGGTGGTGATGATTTGGGCGTACGACATCGACGGCAAACCCTCGAATCCCCATGGTCCAACCATGACCTTCGACGAACTGCCGGACGTGGGGGACCCGCCGTTGGTGCTCTCCCATTTCAGTAGCCCCATCCGCCACTTTCAGGGGGTACACCGCATGAACGAATCCGGTCCCTGCGCGGTCATCGTGGTCAACGGACCTGACGAACTCCCGTTGTTTGCCGGAATCAAACGCACGGGTTTCATCGCGATGATTTTCGGGCTGGCGGCCGTGTTCATCGGCACCATGATGTTTTCGGTTCGCCCCCTGCTGGCCCGCATCACCGTCCTGGCAAACGCCGCCCATCACGTGGGAAGTACCGGTCCGTTCCCCGTGATTGAGGCAGATCCCGATGAACTGGGCGATGTGACCCGAGCCCTTCAGGGCGCCCACCAACGCATCCAATCCGACCGTGAGGAGCTCGCCAGACGCCACCAAATCCTCGAACGCCACCTGGCCTCCGTGGCCCACGACCTCCGAACGCCACTGGCGGCACTTCAACTCACGTTGGAG
>JAACDH010000433.1 GCA_009936995.1 Rhodobacterales bacterium | reverse complement strand
CTGTGAAGCTGGTTCTTTCCAATATTGGTCCGGCTGACGCCCTAGGGCTGGCGCGGGCACTGGTCGATAGTGGTCTGGCAGCGTGCGTGAACCTGTTGCCGGGTGTCCAGTCCGTATACAGCTGGCAGGGAGCGCGCTGCGAAGACGCCGAGACCACACTCCTCATCAAAGTGGCCGCCGTCAACATCGCGTCTCTCACCGACAAGATTCGGGAATTGCATCCCTACGACACCCCCGAAATCATTGTCTTGGAGGTGGATCTTCAGCGCACCGATCCCCGGTACCTTTCCTGGGTGCGTGCGACGGGAGATGCACAGTCCGGTTAGAGGGTTGTATGACCATTTTTCAAAAGATCATCGACCGCGAGATACCAGCCAGCATCGTCTACGAGGACGAATATGCTCTGGCATTTCGCGATGTGGCTCCACAAGCACCTGTGCACGTTTTGGTCATTCCCAAACGCCCGATTCGAGGCATCAGTGCTGCAGAGGACAGCGATGATGTTCTGCTGGGACATCTGATGGGCGTGGTGCGAAAGGTGTCCGAAATCGAGGGTATCGCTGAGTCAGGCTACCGCGTGGTGGTCAACAATGGCGCTCATGGAGGCCAGACTGTCAGCCACTTACACTTGCACGTATTGGGCGGTCGAGCCATGGGTTGGCCTCCAGGCTGATCTTGTGGTCGTAGTAGGGCCGACCCGTCTCGCACAACGTGTTACCAGCCCCATGAACCCCCGAGAGGCACTGCAAGCATGGCGACGTTTGAGGCAACCACGCACCCCCTAGCTTTCGCGCACATGGAAGGCGGTCTGAAGACCGTGTTTGTCATGCCGCACTCGCTTGAATGGTCTATCGCATCTTCCGGCGACCGCATCGAGTTTCAAGACTTGGGCAGCATCACCCTGGGCATGATTCGCCGCTATGAGTCGGTCGAAGCGCTCCTTGAGGCAGAAGGCTGGGCAAACGTGGTGCCCGAAGCCGACGACGCTGCGCACTCCGCCTCGTTGCTCCGCAGCTCCGCGGGTTGGACCAAGTCGGTCGAGGTTGAGCGTGGCGTGTTGGCGCTTCGCGTTCGCAAGACGAAGCGCAAAAGCTAGCGGAAACGCCCTCGAAGCTCGGCTAAGATTGACGTGAGCGTCGGATGCGTGATGACCAACGCCGCCGAGTCTAAGAACTCGGTCAGATCTATTGCGTGTGCCTCGCTGTACGACACAGCCTGAAGGGCCATGTCGAGACGATCCAGCTGCCGGACGAACTGCGATTCAGGATCGACTTGGGATTCGTATCGCTGCCAATCCGCGAGTAGCTCGGTTTTCTGTGCGAACAGCGTCGCCATCGCTCGCGCTTCTCTATGTGCCTTTTCTTCTGGCAACACGCCGTCCTGTGGGGTGATGTCGCCCACGCGGACTTCGGCGAGGTCGTGGAGTACTGCGTACTTAAGCGCGCGTGCTTGATTCATTTCTTTGGGTAAGAGCATCAAAACGAGCCACGCCACGCCCCAGCTGTGGGCGGCGACGGACTCAGGGTGGGGTATGCCGCGTTCGACCCACCCTGCACGAGGAAGGGCTTTGAGTCCTAGAACCTCGAGCAGAAGCGAGGTCATAGGAGTGCCTTTCGCTGCATACTGACGCCAAAGGACAACAGCATCGGAGCGCGACTCTTCTGGATAACATCAAAGTCGGCGCGGTTTCGGACGCCTTGCCAGTTGGCGTTCACCAAGATTCGGGCGAGGGGTCCACCCAGACTATTTCCAGGTCCCAGGGCGATGACCACGTCAGGCGCGGTGATCGACAACGCTGTCTTGACGGAAGCGGTGAAGTCATAGGGCGCCACCACCTGCTGACCCAGGGTGTAGTCGCGAATTTGGGCGAGGTCGGCCCAACCCGGTCGGAAGACTTGGCTGTTTCCGTTGATGAGCAGGGTGTTCGGGGCCTGGAAGGAGAGATGACTTAGATCGGAGAATGCTTGGGTGCTGGTCCCCTGGAGCAACGGCGTGTGGAAGGCCGAGTGCATGGGCAGCTGGATGGGAAATGCACGGCTCCCTCGCTGTTGCTTGGGAAGGCGCTCGAGGAGAAGTTTTACGCCAGCTTTGTCGCCGCCTAAGACGGCGTAACCACCCAGGCGAATGGACCAACCCACATAATGACCTTCGGCGCAGATGTCGGCCAAGACCTGTTCGACTGTGCCGGCCAGAGCGTCATCGTAGGCCCACGACGAATCGGTGAGCGGGTACAGAACTTGGCCGCCAACGACGTTTCCCTTCTGGTACCAGCCCATTGTGTCGACCAATCGAATGGCGTCAGTTTGAGGCAGCGCACCCGCGATGGCGAGGGCCGTGTACCAGCCCATGGAGTTTCCGCAGACACCCACGATCTCGAACTTTTCGCGGTTCAGATCTGCCAGGTCGGCCCAGGCACAGCCGGCCGTTAGCAAGCTGGCGTGTTCACCAGCGACGTGTTTGGAGGAACGGTAGGCGTCAGCACTGTCGAGCTCGGTGAGGGTTGGGCGGCCCATGGATGTGCGCCACTCGTCACAGGCTTCGACAATCTGACGGGCCGCTTTGGGGCGGTCTTGGAGTTGACCCAATCCGGCTCGGTCGTATGATCCGCGTCCAGGGCAGACGATCAGCGCGCGTCGACGGCTCATTGTCCCGCCTCCGGGTTTAGCATGGCGAGAATACCGGCCTCAATGTCGTGTTCCTGAACGAGCACCAAGTTGGCGGCGTCTCCGAGGGGAATGTAGCAATCGGGCGCGACGACCCGGCGCACGTGGGTGCCGGGTACGGCCTCGACCATCTCGGCGACCACGGTGTCGGCGATGCCTGACGAGGCGCGGCACTCGTCGACGACCAGTAACTTTCCAGACGCCTTCACGTGAGGCGTAAGGGCTTCGAAGGGCAGAGGATTGAGCCAGCGGAGATCGATGATTCGGATCTTGAAGCCGTGGGATTGTTCCAGGCGTTTGGCAACCCGTAGGCTCATGTACAAGCCGTTTGCGTAGGTTGCGAGCGTGAGGTCGGTGCCGTCTCCGTACACGCCGACTTCGCCAAGGCGCATGCTCTCTCCGGGCTCGGGGTAGGAGTCGAGCCAGAGGCCATCACCTGGTTCGTGGAGGTCTTTGGTCATGTAGAGCGCGATTGGCTCCAACTGGATGCTGGGGCGGCCAAGGGCGCTGGCGTTCGCGACCAGGGTGCGAATCATCCGGACCGCGTCGGCGCCACGTGCTGGACACCCGATGAGCATACCGGGGATTTCACGAATAGCGGCGATGCCATTGTCGTTGTGGAAGTGGCCGCCGAAGCCCTTTCGGTAGGCGAGTCCGGCGATGCGAACGTCCATCGGATTGGTGTTCTGACCATTGCTAAAGAACTGCATGGAGCCCGCTTCACCGCGGAGCTGGTCGATGGCGTTCATCAGATACGCCAAATACTGAATCTCGGGAATGGGTAGCAGGCCCGCGTGTCCGGCGCCGATGGCGAAACCGAGGATGGTGGTCTCGTCAAGGAGGGTGTTGAATACCCTTCCTACGCCTAGCTTCTTCGTGAGATCGGCGGTGACGTGGTACACGCCTCCTTTCTTGGCGACGTCCTCGCCGAAGATGACGGCCTCGGGTCGCTCGAGCAGGATGTCGAGCAGGGCGCGATTGAGCTGAACGGCGAGATGGCGCGGACGTTCTTCGGCTTCTGGAAGCCTGTTTTTGTAGGCGGCCATGCGACGTTCGGTGTCGACGTTTGCGGCAGAGGTGCGGGTGTCTTGCTCGGTGACAGCTGGGTCGGTATAGTTCAGCGGCACCATGACTTCGGCCCGCGTGGTGAGCTTGGGGCGGCGCACGGCGTCGACGGCCATGGCTTCGAGGCGGGCGCGGGTCTGGCGGTAGAGTGCCAGCACATCGACGGGCTGCATCCAGCCGTTGTCGATCATCAGCGCGGCGCCGTGAAGCATGGGGTCTGCTGCTTCGCCGGCGCGGATCTCTTCGGCCGTACGATAGAGCTGCTCGACATCAGAGCCCGCGTGGCCGAGCAATCGAACGGTGTCGAGATGCAGGAAGGCGGGCTTGCGTTTGGTTCGGACGTATTCGACGGCGTCATGGGCCGCGTCATAGGCGCTGGCGAGATTCAGACCATTTCCCCGGAAGTATTCGATACCTGCGCGATCCTTGTAGTTGTCGGCAATCCATCCCCCGGGCGTGCGCACGCTGATGCCGAAACCGTTGTCTTCGCAGACGAACAACACCGGCGCCGGTACATTTTGCTGGGTACACCAACCGGCGGCGTTGAAGGCTGTCTGGGCGCTGGCATGGTTTGAGGACGCATCCCCAAAGGTACACACGGAGATGGCGTCGGTGGTCTGGCCCATTAATCGAGCCCTACGTTCTAGAGCGACAGCAAAGCCGAGTGCCTTGGGTAGATGGCTGG
>JAACDH010000432.1 GCA_009936995.1 Rhodobacterales bacterium | reverse complement strand
GGCTAGCCAATCATGCTGTGGGCTGCCGCGGGGGGCGGCGGAGAGGGCAAGCGGGACACGGAGAGCGCTGCCCCCCTTCGCAAGGGGGTCACGGTCGCGCAGGCCGAGTCACAAGCTGCTTTCTGCTACTGTTCCGTCTTCCTCGAGCGGTATCTTCGCAAGCCGCGTCACATCGAAGTGCAGGTGGCCGGAGACGGCCTGGGCGGTGGCGTCTATGTGGGCACCCGCGACTGCTCTCTTCAGCGTCGTCACCAGAAGATCATCGAGGAAGCACCTGCTCCCGGGCTCTCGGCGCAGCTCACCCACGACATTCAAGAGTCCGCGGCCCGGCTCATCCGCGAGACCCAGTACCAAACGGTGGCTACGGTCGAGTATTTGGTCGAGGATGGGCAGTTCTTCTTCCTCGAAGTGAACCCTCGGATTCAAGTCGAGCACCCGGTCACCGAAGCGGTCTCGGGCATCGATCTGATTCGCGAGCAGATCCGGTTGGCGGCGGGGCTTCCGCTCAGTATCGACCAAACGCGGGTTCGTCCTCGGGGGCACGCCATCGAGGTGCGGGTCAACGCCGAGCATCCCAAGACCTTCCTGCCATCCCCAGGTCGAATCACTGGCTATCACGAGCCTGGCGGCCTTGGTGTTCGCGTCGACAGCGCCATCCACGAGCATGCGATGGTGCAGCCCTACTACGATTCGCTCATCGCGAAGCTCATTGTGCACGCTGCCACGCGAGAGGAGGCGGTGACCCGCATGATTGGCGCGATCGATGAGTTCATCGTCGAGGGCATTCACACCACTTTGCCCCTCCAGCGTGCGCTGCTGCTCACCGACGAGTTTAAGAACATCACGTACTGGACGCGCTTCGTCGACGATTGGGTCAAACGCGACTAGAACATCGCGCCCAACGAGAGGTGCACGCGAACCGGTGGCTCCTCCCATTCGGTGACCAGCAGCGTCTCGACGGCCCCGTTGGAGAACAGGGCTTGTAGATTGCTGGCCACGTCAATCTGCATCGGCCCAACGGGGGTGGCGACGCGCATGCCGACTCCGACGCCGGTTCGCAACGAAGGCACAGTGGCCGACCAGGCGGATTTACCGCTGTCGGCAATGGTATCGGGTGAAAGTAACCAGACATTTCCGATGTCGGTGAACAAGGCTGCGGCGTATCCGTCCCAGTTGGGCATGCCGATGGCCGATAGTGGCAGGATGAGCTCGGCGGTCCCGATGGCCGACGCGTCGCCGCCAGTCGGAACCCAGCGGTCGGGGTCTTGGCGGGTGGCGTAGTCGATGAGCGGCTCGAGGGAACCTGGCCAGTTAATGTCGACGCGGGAGACGAGGTTTCGAGGGCCGACCGCATCGCGTTGGAATCCACGGAGCGTTCCGGTGCCGCCCAGCCGGAACCGGTCTTCGAGGGGAATGACGCCGTGGTTGAGGCTCCAAACTCGACTTCCTGTTGCCGAAAGTCGGAGAGTGAGCCCGCCTAGAGGCACGTAGCCGGTGAATCGGCCTTCGCTCATGACCGAGGAGGTGACCAGCTGATTGCTTTGGGTTCGCCAGCGGTCCCACGGCAGGCCAGGGACCCAGCTGCCGTTGACCGAGAGCAGCATGCCGCGATTGGGGGAGACGGGGTCGTTGCGACGGTCGTGGATGACCATCGCGCTTACTTGTTCCTGGACGCGCCACAGCGAGGGGACCGATCCTTCGATCAGCACTAACCAGGGCTCTCCTGGGAGAAGGGCGCCCAGATCGACCTCTTGAAGCTGCCGGGTCTCGAGGCGAGCGCCGGTGGTGAGCGTGGTGTCTTTGGCGAGGCGGGTCTCGATGCGTGTACCGCCGCCGGTACGTGCCATCCGCCAGGTGCGTTCGAGGCGGCGCTCGCGGAGGACCACGTCAAAGATGGTCTCCTGGGCGCGGAGCGGGAAACGCGGCGCGGTATAAGCGACGGTGAGGCGCCACTCGGCGTTGTTGGGGTCGGGAAGCCAGTCGTTGACGGCGGCGGACCGGTATTCGAGGCCGACCTGACCGGTGACGTCGAGGCGGTGGGCGCGTCCCCAGAGGTTCCGACGAGTGATCCGACCAAAGGTGCGAATGCCCTGGTCGGTGGAGAGGCCCACGCCTACTTCGTACGCCCAGCGCGGTCGCTCGGTGACGTCGATCACCAGGTCGCGATTGGTCCCATCGCCCAGGAGCTCGAGTTGAACGGTGCGGAAGATGCCGAGATCGTACAGGTCGGTACGAACCGTGTCGAGCTTGGTGCTGGTAACGGGGCTGCCGCGTTCCAGATCGACCTCGCGCCGGACGAACGTGAGGCGGGTTCTACGAAGTCCACGGGTGACCTTGCTGCGGAGCAGGAGCTTGGGCCCTGGCTTGATGACGACCTTGGCCAGCATATGCTGCGGTTCGGCGATGGTGGTCTCGACGGTGGCGTCCACCTCGAGGTAGCCAGCTTCACGATGGCTCTCGACGATTCGACGGGTAAGCCCCTCGAGCTGCTGCGGTGAGAAGGCGTGGTCGGTCATGTCGGCGAGCAGAACGTCGACGTAGCCCACCTCGATTTCGGAGGCCATGCCGTTCACCTCGACGCTGTCCGTCACGGTGAGGGGCCCCTCGAGGATGGCGACGTGAGGGGTGACTCGGAGGGGCGGATGGGCGCCGACCGCTCTGCGGATGGGGTTGGCCACCATTCGGAACGGCAAGAAGCCGAACGGTGTGGTGTCGTAGCCGCTGTAGTCCAGCTGGGCGTCCAGGTAGCCGCGAGCCCGATAGAGATCGTCGCAGCCACGCAGTCCGCGGCTCAGCTCGGGCTCGGTGAAGAAATCGCGGCGAATGACGTCTTCGGACACCTGGTCGAGGACGCGCTGTAGCTCGGCGTCATCGAGAGCTTCGTTGCCCTGGAAGTCGACGCCGACAAACGCGCCCGAACCGCGAGCACCAAGGTAGTGCTTGGGGCCGCGGTCGGCAATGACGGTGAGAACCTGGTTATCGGGGTCGGTGGTGTCCAGAGAGAGGTCGACGCTGGCGGCGAGATACGAGCGAACCTGGAGCCAATCCACCATGCGCTCGGGGGCTTCATCGAGCCAGCCGCGGGTGAGTCGCAGCCGTTCGTCGATGCCGAGCGCGCTCTGAACCTTGTGCTGACCGCGACGGCCCACGCCTTCGACGTTGAGATCGAGTCGGGCGCCGGGCTCGATGGAGAAGTTGAGTCGGGTGGCCCCGCTGCCCGTGCGGGCCAAGGCTGGCGTGACCCGAGCGTTGATCCAACCGCGGCGCTGTCTGAACGGTCCACGCTGCATATTGGCGAGTTGCCGTCGAATCTCGGACTGGGCGCGGCTGATGGCCTCTCGCGCATAGGGCTTGCCCTCTTCGAGACCGGCCCGTTTGGCCCACTTTCGAAGCCTTCCGTGGTCGGCACGAGGCATCACATCCTCGATTTCGCCGGAGAAGCTAAGTCGCTCGAGGATGTTGGGCTGTCCTTCGGTAATCACTACGGAGAGGTCGAGCGTGCCCACTTCGTTTTCTTCGGCGCGGACGGCGGCGTCGGCGTTGATATAGCCTTGGCGCGCGAGACCCAAGACCACCCGTTCTGCTAGGCGCTGGCTCTCTAGTTCAGGGAACCATGGTCCCTGACCCGAGTTTACGCTGACCCATTCGAGCACCTCTCGCTGGGAGAAGTTTCGGTTGCCCACGACCCGCACCTTACCGACCCGCGGAGCTGGGTATACCCAGTAGGTGAGGAGGACGGCGTCGACCTCGGCGCCGCTCTCGTCATAGGCGAACCAGGGCTCGACGTGTGCCTCGACGGCCGAGAACTCGCCCACTCGGAACAGGGTCTCGAGGTCGAGACGAACATTGGCGGGGTTTAGAGGCTCGCCCTGTTTGGAGCGAAACAGCTCCTGGAGACTCTCTTCGGGCAGGCCGCCAGAGCCCTCCGGGGCCTCGAGCTGGGTCGCGGCAATGCGAAGCCCCACCCAATCCTCGGGTGTCTCGGCCTGTGCGGGCGAGGCCATCAGCAATGCCGGCAACAGCCAAGCTGGGTTCAATTACGCTCTCCGTACATCGCGCAATAACTCCTGCTCACTGGCTCTCCCAGCGTGCGGTGACGTCGACGCCGTAGGCGCCGCCAATGGGCAGGACTCGGTTTCGTTGCAAGCTGGCGTACCAGCCGGCCAACGACCAGACCCCGCCTAGCCTGCGCTCGGCCGAAATGTAGTTGTCATCGGGGCGAACCAGGTTGAACTCCCAGGTGAGACCGATGTCGCCGAGCTCCGTGAGCTGCTTCTCTACGATCAACCTGGGTTCGCTGCTGTACATGCCCCGGGCGTTGACGCCTGTCGCGAGGTCGATACTGTCGAACAGCAGATCCTGTACGCCGCCGCCGAGATCTCCGCTGGTATTGGTGAGCACGAAGTCGGTGAGGATGAGGTCGGCCACGGATTGAGCGACCGCGCTCGATAGCTCGCCCATCTCTTCTAGATCTTCGGTGGTGACGCCGAACCAGAGCAGCGCGTTGACGTCGGCTTGCGGCATGGGCGGGTCGGAACGGGTCTGAGTTCGCCAGTCCGAGAAGGGCCCCAAGACGAGATAATTCACGCGATATCGCTGCTCGTGACTCTCGATATCGGTGAGTAAATCGATGTTCAGGTCGGGGTCCCAGGACCAGGGGTCGTTGAATGTGATGTCGCCCCGGTCGATGACGAACTTGCGGTCTTGGAGGAAGGCCTCGCCGTCGACGACCTGAACGGTGCCCACCAGGCCAGGCCTGTTGGTGTCGCCGATGATGCGCAGGGACGCGCTGGCCAGCCCTTCAGCCACGTTGTTGCGCAATTGGATGGTGCGATCGGCTTCAATCTGTACGTTCATGTCGAAGTAGGATTGCTCCTCATCGTAGAGCGTGGATGGGTCGACCAGCATCTCGTCGCGGTACTCGACCACCCAGTCTTCCCAATCGATGCGATCTGAGAAGGTCATGTCTTGGACGTCGATGCGCCCAGAGAGTAACAAGGCGTCGGAGGGGCCGTCGAAGTGGAGGCTGCCGTTGCCGATGGCGGGCGGCAGCGAGTCGACCCACTGCACTTGTGAGTCTCGAATCTCGGCGGTGAGGTCGTAGCGGGCTGGGATCCATCCGCTGGCGGTGATGTGGCCGCCGCCGGTCATGGTGCCGCCGCCCACGTTGGCGGTCAGGCGCTCGATGTCGATGCCGGTGTCGGTGACTCGGAGGTGGGCTGTGAGATCCTCGAAGGAGGGCGGGAGGGACTCGTAGCGGAGGAGGTCGGCCTGGACGTCTATCTCGATCACGGCTTCGACATTCGATTTAGCGCCCACGGCGTACAACACCACATCGGCGGTGCCGCTGGCCCGTTCTAGGCTGGGCACGATGGCGCGAAGTAGGTCGAGATCGACGGTCCCTTCGCCGCCGACCAACAGCGCGTTCCCACCGCTCGCCGAAACCTTGACGTTGGTGAGTCCGCCCTGGAGGCCGAAGTGCTTCAGCTTGAACAGGTTGCCCTCTTGTTCGTACTGCCAACGGCTGGTGTTTCGCAGCACATGGTGGGCGTACTGGAGTTCGACCTTGGGCAGGTCTGCGCTCAGCTTGACTGGACTCCACTCCTCGCCAAAATCGCCGCTGATGTCGAGATCTCCGCTGACGATGGCAGTGAGCGGGGTGCCGTCTGCAGCGTTGGGGTACAGCGAGTGCGCGGGTAAATCGGTGAGTTCGAGGGTCATGGCGTAGGGCTGCTCATCCCACAAGCCCAAAGTACCGTCGACCTTTGCGGCGCCTCCGAGTAGACCCCCGAAGTAGGTCATGATGCCGTCGGTGGAGTGGAACTTGAGGTGCGAGTCCTTGACGGGGTAGCCGTCGTAGCGTACGTCAGTGACCGAAATACGACCCTCGGGCCAGGGTTCGAAGAGGGTGTTCGAGATGTGGCTGTAGGCGGAGATGTTTCCGGTGAGCGGCGCGTCCTTGTCGGCTAGGGTGGTGAGCCGCTGTAGCGCCATTCCGTCGGCGATAAGGTCCATATTTAGAGACCAGTCGCGCTTGATGCTGCCGCGGAGTACCATTCCCTCGTCGCCGCCTCTGCGCAGCACACGGACGTCATCCAGGGTGAACAAGCCGTCGTCGAGATAGCCGTGGCCTTCGCCATAGTCGAAGTGCTCTCCCCACAGGTCGATGTCGGACAGGGTGATGTGCGACTCGCCGTCTAGGTTGTAGATGGGGCCATGAAACTGGAGCGTTCCCGACAGGTCGGCGGTCATGCCGGGGAGGTCCATGAACATGTCGACCACGTCTTCGATGCGACCGTTGTTGAACTCGACATCGACGTCCATGGACATCGGCGGCTTGAAGTTGAAGCCGAAGTACCCCTCGTACGGGGTGACGCCCTTCATGGCTTGTGCGCCGTGCAACTCGACGCTCTTCATGTCGGGAGAGATGATGGCGGCGGTGAGGTGGTCGGCGTACTCGATGCCCATCACGCTGAAATTGTACAGGTCACCCAGACCGTGGACCTGAAGCTTGTTGAATGGACCGGAGATCTTGCCTTGGATGCGGCCGGTGCCGGTCATGTCCACGCCGTTGAGGGGCTGGAAGTCCGACAGGTCGGCGTGGTGCATGTCGACCTGGAGGTTCAGTGGCCCGCGGGGACCGAAGCCGATGTCGACGTCCATTGAGCCTCGGGTGCGCGGTCCGACCACCTTTGGGGCGCTGAGGAAAACGTGGTCCTTTTCGAGGAGTAAGGTTCCCTTTGCGTAGGCTTGCGGGATGTCGAGCATCAGCGAGCGGTTGGGGTCGGCGATAGGACGGTCTCCCACCTTGAGGTCGCCCACGTCAAAGTCGAAGTGACCCTCCAGCTTGAGCGGCTTCAATGAACCTTCGAGAGACACTTCGAGGTCGATGCCCATGTCGATCCATGGCGTCGGCGCGGCGTCGAAATCTATGAGCATGCGTCGGAGGCGGGAGTCGTGAGCGACGACGCCAGCGTTCTCGAGCCGAAGCTCGGGGAGACGGATATCTCCCCAGGCGATGAGCTCTCCACCGCCAATGTCGGAGGTGAGGTTCTCGACGTGCAGGTTGTCGCGCGAGGCGATGATGGCCGTCGACAGGTTGCCTAGGTTGTAGTGCAAGATGGGCGTGAACACCCCGGGGAGGTCGACGCTGACGCGCTGTCCGAGGGCGACGACTTCGGCGCGCGGATCTTTCGGTAAACCCCCGAGGTGGATGTCGATGTCGACCTCGCCATGGGCCATACGGGGTGGAGAGAGCAGGGCGTTGATCTCCTCTAGGGCGATGTGGGCGAAGAGGTCGACGTCCAGTTCGCCCTGGAGCGGCACGCGTACCCGACCCGTTAGCAGCAGCGGCGTTGACCGGAACTCCAGCTCAGGGATCTCGATAACCTCTGGTCCGAGGGTGATGTTGCGGATGTCGAGGGTGGTCTCTTCGTGCAAATCGCGGACGTCGATGACCACGTCGGCGGGGAGGTCGGAGCGAGGACCGTCGACGGGAATGAAGTTCAGGTGGTCGATGGCCAGCGTTCCGTGGGGGAACGCTACTCGAATGGTGGCGTCGGTGATCTCCAGGGTGTACCAGGGCAGCTTCGCCAACGGCGTGCCTGGCGGTGCGTTAGGGTCCCCCGTGGGGATGTCCTGAAACTCGCGGAGCTTGCCGCCTTTCTCGATATGCAGCGAGATGTATGGCTCGTTGATGACCACGCGGCCCAGGTTGGGTCCACCGTCGCGCAGGACGAGAGGTGCGCGGGCACGGGCGACCGACAGAATGGTCTCATCGGTGTCTTTGGCGTACAGCTTGAACTGCTCGATCTCAAGCCCGGGAGGCCAGGGGGCGACCTTGATTTTACCGACCTCGCAGCCCTGACCCGTGGCACCTTCCACGAGGCCCTCAACCAAGTAAATAGATCGCGTTTGAAAATCGTCGCTATTCAGCCAACCCACGACAAAGGCGATGACGGCTAAGGTCGACAAGAATACCACCTGGCCAAAGCGAATGGCGAGGCGAACTAAGATTGGGGTTGCGGTAGGTTTGTCGGACATGCTGCCGGGGATGAGACGTCAGTAGGAACAGCGTATTCGGAGGCTATTTAACCCGGCGATGACAAGCGATTTCACCGACGGAAACGCGCGAGAACTTTGCCGAGAATTCGGTCGAGCTCGGTGATGCCCAGGGCCTTCGACGAGATGGCGTAGGTAATTCCCGCACAAGACAGGGAGAAAGACGCTAATAGCGGGTTCCAGAGGTCTGAGAGACCGTTCTCCCAGCGTCCATAG
>JAACDH010000431.1 GCA_009936995.1 Rhodobacterales bacterium | reverse complement strand
GCTGTCATGATCCCGATGATTCTCCTGCTTTCTTCCGCATTGGCGGGCAGTCCTGAAGACGTGCGCATCGAGTTGGGCACAGACGTGTTGATGAATTGGACCCAGTTGACCGTCGAGGCGTCGGCGCTGGCGCATGGCGGTGGCACCGAGAGCAGTCAAGCGCTCGAAGAGTTGGCCCATCGTGACGCCAATGCCGCCATCCGGCTCGCCGTGCCTCGACTGGTCGTTACCGGTTCACGGACCGTCGCCGATCTGCAGAGCGTTCCCGAATTTGGTACCGCCTTGAACGCCAGGCTGACACTGTGGAATACCGCCGAGGCCCGCTACTTTACGTCGGGTCGGGTCGAGATTACGGCCGAATTGTCCGTCCAGGCCTTCCTGAAGCCGTTCACCTTAGCGACCGCCAAATCCAAGCCGCCAGCCGCGGTCCAGCCCAAATATACGGGGTTGATCATCGACTGCCGCGGGCAACCTCTTACGCCAAGTTGGGCGCCACAGGTCACCTCCAACGCCGGGGATGTTCTGTTCGATAGTGGTGTATGGGAAGAACACGCGGTCGATGTGGCGCCGGTAATTTACGTGTCGGACCCTGCGCATCCCGCCGCTGCGAGGGCAGGGGACTCACCGGTATTTCTCTCTTGCGGCGACGCTGACGGCACACGGATTGTTCTTACAAAGGGCGATTCTCTTCGGTTTCGGACCAGCCTGGTCAACGCCCACATCCTGGGCGAAGGCAAGATCGTCGTGGTGGTCGGATCGTGAGTGGTGTTCGGCCGCAGTGGTTAGGCCGAATTTCGTATCGCTGGGGCTGGCGGCTTCAACATCTCCGCCGAGACGGCGTGGTAGCGGGCCGCGCACCCGAGGCGCTGTGGCTGCTGGAGCACGATCCGGTGATCACGACGGGTCGGCGCCCAGTTGAACAGCTGCCCGATGTGGGGATCGACGTGGTTCGGACGGAGCGGGGTGGCCTGGCCACGTGGCACGGTCCCGGGCAATTGGTAGGCTACTTTATCGTCGATGTGGCTCGTCGCGGCTTGGGGGTGAAGCGGACCATCCACGGAGTAGAGGAGGGGATCCTCCAGTGGTTACAGGAAAAGGATCTTCCTGCCGCGCGCCGTTCCGGCTTCCCCGGAGTATGGGTTGGCCGCGACAAAGTTGCTGCTGTGGGCATGCATTTTCGACGAGGTGTGTCCATGCATGGTTTCGCGCTCAATCTCACGCCCGACCTAAGCAGCTATCGACACATTGTGCCGTGCGGAATTCAGGATGGCGGCGTCACGTCGGTCCAGCAATTGCTCGGCGAGAGCTCAACACCAAAACAAGCTTGGGAAAGTGTTGGGGCTCACCTCGTTGACACGCTGGGTCTCGACGGCTAGATGGTGCGGGTTCGTAGACGACGTGAATAGCGCCGCTTGCAACATAGGTGTGTAGCTCAGTGGGAGAGCATCGCCCTGACACGGCGAGGGTCCGCGGTTCAAATCCGCGCATACCTACCATTTCTGGGCGGGTCAATTTCGGTTGACCCGCCCGTTTTTTTTGCCTGTCGTCGATTGCGACTGGGAACAATGATCGTACCGGGGTATCCTATGTCCCCGCGCAACAAGCGCAACCACCACTATATGTGTGAGGCGATTTGAGGAGAGGACCACAACGTCGGACCAGACCGGCGCCCGATAAGAACGAACCAAAGGTGAACGGGCGTATTCGCTCTCCCCGCGTGCTCGTAATCGATGAAGTAGGCAACAAACTAGGTGAGTTTCTCACCGAGGATGCGATGCGTCTCGCGAACGAACGTGGCTTGGATCTGATCGAGGTCGCGCCGAATGGCCGCCCTCCCGTGTGCAAGATAGCAGATTACGGCCAACTCAAGTACGATCGCAAGAAGCGTGCTGCATCTGCTCGAAAGAACCAAGTTCAGGTCCAGACCAAAGAGGTCAAGGTTCGTCCCAAGACGGATGAACACGACATGGCTGTCAAGGTGCGTCACGCGCGCCGGTTCCTCGATGTAGGTGACAAGGTCAAGGTC
>JAACDH010000430.1 GCA_009936995.1 Rhodobacterales bacterium | reverse complement strand
GCCGCACTTGGCGGTGCTGTCATCCTCGCCCCAATCGGTGCCATCAGACTGGTCGCTGTCCATGCCACGGTCGTCGAAGTCGACAGTAAAGTCGCCGGTGTCGCTGCAGGAGTCTTCACCTTCGAGGTAACCTGCGGCCCAGGCGTTGCCTGCCGCGAGCGTGGCTCCGTTGAGGTTGTTTCGCCGCTCGGGAGGAGAGGTCGCGCCAGCGCCGTTGCTTTCGTTGAAGCAGGAGTCGATGTCGGCGCCGCTGGTGATCTCTCGGTACCAATTATTGGCGTAAAAAGAAAGGTCTACGGTCATGTCCGGGGCGCTTCCATTCAGCTTACAGGCGAAACGGATGTCGCTGTTACCGGGGATGGCGCTACGCATCTTGTCCCAGATACCCGTCATTGACGAGGTGGGGCTTAGCGTGGTGAGGTTGTTGTTGTAGTTTACCGCCTCGTCGTTCATGGTTGCATTCGTGGAAGACACGAGTGTCCAGCCGCCGCCATCGGTGGTCATGTCGCACCAAACGGCGACCGGGGGCTCGGCGGGATTCGGCGCGATGAGGTACTCGCCCGAAGGTGCGGCGGGATTTGCATCGTAGTGATGCTTGCAGCTGGGCGGTTGGGCGTTGCCGGTCGCGAACTGAACTTTGTCGACGGCGTTGACGCCGAGCAGGTTGCCGTTGACGTCGATATCGTCCTGATCGACGATGCGGTACAGCGTAATCGTGACGATGTCGCTGGGGCCTAACGCGCCGAAGTGCGAGGCGGGAAGGGTGTGGGTTCCGTCATCGGTGAGCAGCCACAGTTCGTGAATACCGTTGACCTCAAGCTCGACCTCCATGTACAGCGCGCCGTCGCCAGGAGTCCACGTGAACGTGACTTCGTCGGCCAGGTCGATGTAGCCACCGTTGCCGGGAATGTTCCCTTCGATGGGGGGCGCAGGATTGAACGCCTCGGTGGCGGTGAAGGCACCCCATTCGCCGTCGAGGACGACGTCTACGGCCTGGGAGGGGAGGCCGGGGACCGAAAGAGAATAGCCGCCAAATCCGGTCTCGGGGATGACGCGGAAGTCTGTCATCATTGAACCGATCTGAATCTGGTTGCCCAGCCAGGTAACGCCCGCCGAACTGGGGTCGTACGCACCTTCGGCCCAGTCGGTGGCGACGTCGGGCGTTGTGGGGAGGGCATCGACGCAGAGCTCGCCGCCCATTGCACAGACCGCCGGAACCGGAAGTCCATCAAAGGATGAGGAGGCGTAGAGCAGTACACTGTGACGGCCGCCGTAGTGCCGGAACGTGAGCTGACCCACTTCGCCAGTGACGCCGGTAAGGGTGTCGGTTGTCGACGTGGAAACTGTGGTGCCGGTGTCTGGAGTGCTGTCGGTCGTTGTGGGAGACGGACCAACGGGAGCTGTGCCACAGGCCAGCAGGAAGAGCAACGGTAATGCGCGCACGGAAACCTCCTAGGTGTAGATACCCCGCGGGCGTGGCGCGTTGCGAGTGAATTCTACAAACTTGTGCTCGGCGAGACTCCCACGGCTTCGAAATCGAAATCGATTTCGACAAGACTGCATGACTTCAGGCTGCGTGGAGGGCTGCAGTGTCCTATTCTTGCGGGTATGAGGATTGCTTGTACCATCTTTGCGCTGCTCTGGGGAACGGTCTCTCGCGGCGCCGAGATCACGGTCTTGGACGTGACCGGCTGCATGGATTCAGAGGCTGTCGAGCAGGCGGTTACCCAGTGGGTTCCCCATCCAGGTTTGGTTCTCGACGTTTCGGTGTTGCCAGAGGGAGAGGAACGCGCGGTGCAGCTTCGCGTCACCTCCCCAGTTCAGTGGCAGCGTGACTTGCTTGTGGGTCCGGTGGACTGCGCGCAAGCGCCCGAGTTGATCGGACTCACGGTTCAGCGTGGGGTGGCTGGGCTGCCCGGCATGGCGCTTGGTACTTATGATTTTACGCCGAATTGGGGCGGCCAATGGGGGCTGTCCACGGCGATCGGAATACCGGCTGCGGCGCCCAGCTTCTCCGCCGAACTGGTGTTTGCTGTGGGCGAGCGTTGGCAGTTGCTCGCGGGTGGACGGGTGGGTGCGGGACTCCAGGCCTTTTCGCCCGGGTGGGTGCATCATCAACGGGGCTTAGTGATTCTCGGGGTTGGAATGGGCCTGGTTCGACACCGGGTCACGGCCGAGCTGGCTGGGGGGGCGCGTCGAGGCCGAGGGGG
>JAACDH010000059.1 GCA_009936995.1 Rhodobacterales bacterium | reverse complement strand
TTGTCGATGACCTGTTGGGCATACATCGTGAACTCGGGCTTGAGGGCCTCGGCGAAGGCGACCGCCTTGGCGGCGATCACATGTTCGAGCGGACCACCTTGGGTTCCCGGGAAGACGGCCTTGTTCATGGCCGGGGCCCAGTCGCGATTCGCCATCACCATTCCGCCACGGGGACCGCGGAGCGTCTTGTGGGTGGTGGTGGTGACGAAGTGGCAGTGGGGAATGGGGTCCGGGTGGAGTCCCGTGCAGACCAGGCCGGCGATGTGGGCGATGTCGGCCAAGAGGATGGCATCGACTTCGTCAGCAACACTGCGGAAGGCCTCGAAGTCGAGGGTGCGAGCATACGCGGACGCGCCAACGATGATCATCCGAGGACGATTCGCCTTGGCGAGGTCGCGAACTTGGTCCATGTCGATGCGACCGGTTGCCTCGTTCAGCTTGTAGTGAACCGCGTTGAAGTTCCGACCGCTCGCGTTGACCGGTGACCCGTGAGACAGGTGGCCGCCGTGGGTCAAATCAAGCCCCAACACCGTGTCGCCGGGTTTACAAACGGCCAGGTACACCGCAGCATTCGCCTGGGCACCGGAGTGTGGCTGGACGTTGGCGCCAACACAGCCGAACAGCTCTTTTGCGCGGTTCCGAGCTAACAATTCGACCTGATCGACGAACTCGCAGCCGCCGTAATAGCGCCGGTTCGGTAGCCCTTCCGCGTACTTGTTGGTGAGGACCGTACCCATCGCTTCCAGGACGGCCTCGGAAACGTAGTTCTCGGACGCGATCAGCTCCAGGTCGTCTTGTTGACGTTGGAACTCTCCCAAAATGGCGGCGTGTACCGCCGGATCCTGCGTGGCAAGGTTCTGCATCGCCCTACGTGCTCCAGGTATGTGGGTGGCGCGCTCTCTAATCTGATTGCCGCTTTGGTGCGACCACAGACCGGTTCTAGGACGTCATTTTTGCGACTCGTCTTTGGTGACGACCGCCTTCAAACTCACATGACATCCAGGCATCCACCAATTCGAGCGCCAGCCCGGAACCGGTGATCCGTTGCCCAAGACACAGGACCTTTGCGTTGTTGTGGAGCATCGCCATGCGCGCCGAGAAGGTGTCGTTCACCACGGCGGCGCGAATTCCGGACACCTTATTCGCTGTCATTGCCATGCCCTGTCCCGTTCCGCAAACCAAGATCCCGCGATCGGCCGTATCGTCTACTACACGTCCGCATACGGCTTTAGCGAAGTCTGGATAGTCCACCGATGTGGCCCCATCTGTGCCAAGATCCTGGACGTCGTGTCCGTTGGCGATCAAGTGAGCCAAAATGGCCGCCTTGAGATCTGTGCCGCCGTGATCAGAACCGATTGCGATGCGCATTGCTCACTCCTCGTAGCGTTTGAAGGCCAGCACCGCGTTGGTGCCGCCGAATCCGAATCCATTGGAGATCGCGACCCGTGGATGAGCCGCGCGAGCCACATTTGGAACGTAGTCCAGATTACAGTCGGGATCGGGGTGGGTCAGGTTTGCGGTGGGTGGGACGATGCCCGTATGAAGCGCCTTCGCCACCGCGACCGCTTCAAGGCCTCCAGCCGCTCCAAGTAGATGCCCGGTGACACCCTTGGTGCTCGAAACGAGCAGTTTATCCGCATGCACGCCGAACACCGTTCGAATCGCTTGGGTCTCGGTAGCGTCGTTGGTGGGCGTGGACGTACCGTGGGCGTTGATGTAGTCCACATCTGCGGGCACTAAGCCGCCTTGGTAGAGCGCCTTCTCCATGCAACGGACCGCGCCTTCGCCACCTGGGGAGGGTGCGGTAATGTGATGCGCGTCGGTGGTAGCGGCGTAGCCGACCAGCTCGCAGTAGATTCGAGCCCCTCGCCCAACGGCGTGCTCTAGGGACTCGAGAACCACCAAGCCGGAGCCCTCGCTCATGACGAAACCATCGCGCTGAGCATCAAACGGACGAGATGCCAGATCCGGCGCGTCGTTCCGCTGGGACAATGCCCTCATGTTCATGAATCCAGCTAACGCCAGAGGGCTCAAGCTAGCCTCTGCGCCCCCCGCAAGGGCCACGTCTACTTCGCCATCACGGACCAACTTCCAGGCTTCTCCGATTGCGTGATTTCCGACCGCGCAGGCCGTACATACCCCCAAACTGGGGCCACGTGCTCGATACCGAATGGCGCCATTCCCACCGGCAAGATCAATGAGCGAGCTTGGAATGAAGAACGGAGACACCGAGCTCGGACCCTGTTCGTGAATGCGAACAGCGCCCTCGACAATCTCGGGAAAGCCACCGATACCCGAGCCGATGTACACCGAAAAACGGTCCGGGTCTGGCCACGGCCCATCGCCATCCGCGAGGACAGCGCTGAGATCAAATCCGGCGTCGGTAAGGGCTTCGTCACCCGCAAACAACGCGAACTGCATGAAGCGCCCTAAACGCCGGCAAGCCCTACGACCCAGTTTTTCAGTGGCATCAAATCCTCGGACCTCGCCCGCGATACGGGTACGCCACCCTTCCGAAGGAAATCGAGTCAGCGGGCCAATGCCGCTACGCGCATGGATCATCGCTTGCCACGTGTCGGCCACGTTTAGGCCACAGGGATTTACCGTCCCCAAGCCCGTGATCACAACACGGCGGCGCATCGGAAGTGGACGCACGGCAGCCTAGCTGCAGTGCGCCATGATGTAGTCGACCGCATCTTGGACGGTACGAATGCGTTCGGCTTCGTCGTCGGGGATCTCGATATCGAACTCTTTTTCGATGGTCATGACCAACTCGACAATGTCGAGGGAGTCCGCGTTGAGGTCGTCGATGAACGAGGACGAAGGGGTCAACTCGGACTTCTTCACGCCGAGAGACTCGGAAATGAGGTCCTGAACCTTCTGCACTACCTCTTCATTCGTCATCTGATCTCCACATTCGTACGGCTGTTGTTGTCCAGATTTACGCCTTAGCGCCTGCTGGTAGTTCGGCATCGTAACGCGGCATCCGGGCGCGGCAAACCGGAATCAGTGCTGGGTCACATACGCCTGAATTCGGCGCTCGATTGTGGCTTCAAGCCCGTGACTTGCAGCATCGTGAGCCACCCGGATCGCGGCGTGTACGGACTGCGCGTTGGCTCGCCCATGCCCCGCGACGACGATACCCTTGGCTCCGAGCAACACAGCGCCACCGTGGGCATCCCACTCAACCCGCTTCCGAAAACGTTGGAAGGCACCAGATAAAAGCCAAGCGCCGAATATTCCGCTGGGCCTCCTAGCGATCTCTTCGCGCAGCAGCTGCTGGACCGTGGCGACCGCTCCTTCAGCAGCCTTCAGCAGGATGTTGCCGACGAAACCGTCACACACCAACACATCACAGGCCCCAGCCATTGCAGCAGTAGGCTCCACATTTCCGATCACATCGAGAGGAAGCGTTCGCAGCAAGGGCAAGGTGGCTCGCACCTGCACGTTGCCCTTTCCGTCCTCCTCGCCATTGGCCAGCAAGCCAATGCGCGGGTTTTTGACCCCGATGCTTTCGGCGTAAGCCGCCCCAAGCAGAGCGAAGTTCGCCAACATCTCGGGCTTGCAGTCGACGTTCGCACCAGCGTCGAGCATCACGAGCTTTCCACCGTCAGACCGCGGTAATATCGAGGCCAGTGCTGGGCGTTCGACCCCGTCCACGACCCCTAAATCACAGTGCGCAGCGTCCAGGGCCGCCCCCGTACTTCCACAGGAAACCACCGCCGAAGCCCGACCGTCGGCAACCAATCGCATGGCCACCCGCACCGACGCGTTGGTCTTTCTTCGACCAGCAGACGCGGCCCCCTCGTTCATCTCCACCACATCGGGAGTGTGAACGATTTCGGGCGCACCTCTGCGAGGAAGCAGCGGACGGATTCGCGCCTCATCGCCTACGAGGATTACAGGTATTCCCGCACGCACAGCAGCGATCGCACCGGCAACAATTACAGCCGGTGCCTCATCGCCGCCCATGGCGTCGACGGCGACGGGAAGGGTGTCGCTCATCTACGTTTTGAAGCTAGAAGCTAGCAACCTCAAGGATCTGCTCACCGCGGTAGGTTCCGCAGGACTCGCAGACGCGGTGGCGAAGCTTAAGTTCACCACAGTTGTCGCAGGATTCTGAAGCAGCCGTGCAGGTGATTGCATCGTGTGAACGACGCATACCGCGACGACGGCTTGAAGTACGTTTCTTAGGAACAGCCATGACGAGTCTCCAGGGGCCGGTCTATTAATTCAACTGACGCAGTGCGGCGAACACAGAATTGTCTGCGCCGTGCTGGCTAGCTTCATCGAGCAGCGCCTCGGTGCGGGCATTACAGCCCTCGGTGTCGATACATACGGTCCGCGATGGGAGTTCTAACGCCAAGGCCTCACGGACTACATCCGCCAGCTGCAGCGCACCATCACGGTACCAACCGATGTCCATATCGTCTGCACCCAGCTCCAATTCAGCCTCTCTTTCGTCGAGGTGGGGGAGATAAGTGAGGTCGATATCCACTTCGACGTTGCGCTCTGTCAGTTGCCCACACCGATCACAGGTAGCGGGAGCTGTTACGCAAACGGTCAAGTGGATCTCTACGCGACGCCCATGTGCTTGTTGCACCAACAATTCGCCGTGAAGGGCGGTTGGAGGCGATTCTAGAACGGCATTTACTGCTTCCACAGCCCAGTCCACTTCGAGTCCCAGAGGGACCTGAAGACCAGGTTGAGGAATGCTACCGACAATCACGCGCACGGGAAGACTCGATCGAGAAAGATGAACCCGGCGCTCTTATAGGATAGGCGGCTGCAAAGCAAGTACGCGGGCCAGGCCAGTGCGCGACGAGGGTCGAAAGGGTATGCTGCCCGCTATGAAACGCAAAAACGCTCGTACCCATTGGCTCACCGCCGCTTTCACCGCCACAATACTCGCCGGGTGTGGGCCGTTGAATCCCGATGTGCAGTCCGCAAATAAATACCTAAATCAGCTGCAACCCTTGCTGATCGAGAACAGTCACCTCACCGAACGGGTGCTGCACCAAGCGGCGGGCATCTACAACAAAGATGGGAAGAGTGACGCTCTCGAAGCGCGATGGTCCAACGAGATCACCCCCTTGGCTGAGCATCTGCACCACCAATCCCAGTTTATCGAGCCTCCCCCTTCATGGAGTCCACATCACGACGAGCTCGTCGCGATCTGGGGCAGCCGGGCACGGGCCTACCGGACCCTCTCTGAGTCCCTGGCCACGGCGAATCGCAAGAGCTGGGACGCCGCGCGTACAGAAGCCAGTGATGCGAAGGTCCAAGAGGAGATTTGGTTCAAACAGATGAACCAAGATCTGGGCACGCTCAACATGGGGGTAGACCCTTCCCCTTGATCCGATCAGGAGTTTGCATGTCTTGCGAGGCCGGTTAAATAACCGGCGAAGCAATGACCCCTGGTCGAATTGGCAAGACGTCGGATTCTGATTCCGAAAGTTCTAGGTTCGAGTCCTAGGGGGTCAATCATCTAAAAATTCGGGCTCCCATCGTCTAGTGGCCTAGGACACCGGCCTCTCACGCCGGGAACAGGGGTTCAAGTCCCCTTGGGAGTACCATCTAAACCGCGTTCGGAAATCCCGAATGCGGTTTTTTTGCGTCTGCAGCCTCTGACGTACTGGAAAACCAGTTACGGCGACCTCATGAAACGAGCTCTCCCCCTCGCCGCTCTGTTGGCGGGATGTAGCGCCGAAGTCGCCGACGAGATGGAGGCCGCGCTCACCCAGGCCAACCACGCCATCGCGTTTGCGCTGCTCAGCACCGAGCCCGCCATCTGGGCCGATGCCACGGACACCAATCCTGCCACAACGTCGCCAACGACAGGCAGCACGACGCCACTGCTCCGACACGGCGGATCGGGCGATTGCCCGTTTATCGAGCGAATTCCCGACACTGGCGACTCCTACGCCATCCTCGGAGACTACAGCGGTGGCTGCGTCTCGGGCTCACGGATCCTTCCCGCGATCATCTCCGGCGTAGCCTCTATCGATGTCACCGGAAATACCCTCGTGGCTGACGTCAGCGGTATTACCCTCGACTTAGACCGTCCGCTAGGTGGCCAAATCGAAGGCACCTTCACGATGGGCGACTTTGCGTCGGGAGAGTCTCAAGAGCTCGCCACCCAGGCCGTTTTATCACTGCCCGAGGGTCGCGCTCCCGCCATGTCAGCCGCCACCCAACTGGTCACCGTCCTCGATTCCGATGGCGTGTCGTTCACCGGGTTTGTCGAAGTCACCCGCGACGACGTCAGCCTCGCCGTCCACTTCGACAACCTGTACCTGCCGTGGACCATGATTGCAGGCGAGTGCCCTCGCCCCAACGCGGGTACCCTCACTGTGGCGGGCGCCCCCGACATCCTCGTCGACTTTGCCGCCGGCGAAGACGACGAGGCCGTTCTCACGCGAAAGGCAACCTCATCAGAGCCTGTTCGCATCTGTAGCTTCCCTTCCGACACCTGGTAGACAGGGAGTATCATTGGAATATCGCGGACTTACGCTGGACCGGTTTCAAGAAGACGCCATCCACTCTCTTAAGAATGGACGTTCCGTTCTGGTCTCAGCGCCCACCGGCACTGGCAAGACCCTCATCGCAGACTGGATCGTCGAGCAAGCGCTTGGGGCTGGCAAGCCGGTGATCTACACCGCGCCT
>JAACDH010000429.1 GCA_009936995.1 Rhodobacterales bacterium | reverse complement strand
CCGTGGGAGATTGAGCACCTTATCGCCGCCATGGCCTACGACGCTGCGGCCAACTGGACACCCAAAGCGTTCGAATACAAGCTGGGCACAGGCACCACCATCTTCACCTCTGTGCTGGATGCCACCGGCTGGGTCACCTTCGAGACCTTCAACAACGCTGGTAGCCCCCCTAGGCCGCAGTATATCTGGGACCACGTCCTCGAGATGGCCCAGATCCGACTCCACGACGGCGGCCTCGAAGAGGGAGAAGGCGGCGTCGCGTTCACCCTGCACGATGTGTCCGTGGGAATGACCTCCACCGAGATCAGCGACATTATGGCGACCAACATGGCCGCCGACCCCGCTGCCCTCCGAGAGCTGGCTAAAGCCATCACCGAGAACAGCGTGGGCGAAGCCGACTTCTACTACTACCGTCCGGCGCCGAACACGCCAGAGGCCCAGGCCGGTGACTGGCTGTACTTCATCGACGAAGTGGACCTTCCCTTGGTCTCAGACGATGAAGAAGGACGCACCTACACCTACGATAGCCCTGGCTTTTACTCGGATAAGGCGCTCACGCAGAAGATCTCCAGCACAAACGAGGTCCACGGTGACGACCTTCACGAGAAGGTTCGAGTGGCACCAGGCGACGTGCTGTACATCGCGGACGATGCGGGCGTGGTGTTCGAGCTGACGGTGCAAGAGAAGCCGAGCATCCATCGGGTCTTGGTGGATGTGATGCGGCTTTAGCGCACGCCTGCTCTGGTCACGGCCACCAAGGCACGGCGCTCGGCCGGTCAGAGTCCCACTCAGTGAGTCCATGAATCATGCATCCACGCCACGCCAAGTGGGGCCTGCGGTGATAAGCGTCTCTAATGCATGCCTCTGCCGACGCTCTCGTCCTGGGCCCGTCACGCGTCATCGTGTCGGGGTGGGACGGACTAGGTTTAGTGATCGACGGCCCCGCCGACGGCACGCCGAGCAACTACCTAGATGCCGTGTTTGACGATGCCTCAGCCAGAGAGACCTTCTTTTCGTTGGTGGACACGCACGGATTGGTGGTGTGCAAGAACCTCGACCTCAACCCCGAGCCGTACCGCTTCGTCGGGGGCACGCGGGGCAAAGGCAAGCTGTCCCAAGGCGAGTATTTTCACCACGATGGCTGTTCTACGCCCATCAAGCCGCGGATCAACGAGATTCGGTGCCCAGATCAGCCGGCCACGCGGACCATGCTCACGTCCATCGCCCCCTTTCCGGATGTTGTGACAGCGATGCTAATGGAGCTCCCCACCTTCTGGATGCGGGATGAGCGTCTACGTAGATGGCGCGAGACAGCCCAAGCGGACGAGGCGGTGGGCGTGGATCCAGCGGTGATGCAAGGGCGTCTCAACCAAGCCATTCGAGCGTTAAACCCAGAGGACGCTCGCGCCTTCTTCATGGCCGTAGACCGTCGAATAGGCGCCTATGCCCAGCCATGGGCACTTCGAGAGAGTCGGTTCATGGCCAACGACAATCCCATGGTAACGGTGCAACATAGGCGTGCCTGCTACCCACCGTGCGAGCCTGGAACGCCGAACGGGCATTTGCTCAAGAGGTGGCCGGCGGAAGAGCTCCCGCCACCGCATTAGGAGCCCGCTGTCTAAATGGAAGAACGACGCTCCGCGAACGCGAGACGCCACCGCCACACGCTCGGCGCAGTCACCTGAGGAGCGAAACACCCTCGCCGCGTTTAAGGCAGGAGTGGCGTGGCTTCGGGCTCGGCTTCCTCACCAAGCCACTCACCGTGCATCGCGGGTAGGGCCTTTTGCTCAAAGCACTTCGACAGCTCGGGCGCTGCACCAAGAAGGACCGGAAGCGCTTCAAATTCGGGGCGGTCGAGCCACACACCCTGAGGCAGCGTGCCACAGAGCGTCTCGGTCAGATCCCGTGCTCTTCGGCCATCGATGCCCATCTCCCATCGCCCCTCGCGAAGGTAGTCGGGAACCGAGTTGGACTCGAAATTCGCCGGTACCATGACCGCGGAGACCATTCCGGAGCACACCATTACGACAACAATGGCCGTGATGGCGATGACCTTCCGCTGCAAGAATCAACCCTTACAGGTGATCTTGGCAGTCGACGGCGCATAGATGCCGTAGGTTATACCACCGAGCAGCACTTGCCAACCGTTCACACGGGTAGACACGGCCCATACACCCTTGTCGCCACAGGCGTTACTTAAGTCGACCTCGGTGACCGGGACGAGCCCGTATAGGAAGGCGTGGGACCACACGCGGGTGACCTCACCGGGCGAACCATCGGCGGACAGGTTGACCAAGTTGGTCTTGTAGCAGCCCGATAAAGCGAGCATGGGAATAAGGATGAGTAGATTTCGCACGGTGGCACCTCCAAGTAGACCGGGGCGAACTATAACACAATGCAGAATGGGTCTGGGTAGCATTTTACACTCGTCGACACCATGATCGGACCTTCGTAGCGGATCAGGTGCGCGACGTTGCCTGGGCCACTTCCGAGCTCTCTTAAGGATGCCTGGGGAGTCCAGGTTCCCGACACGGGACGCTACCGCCAGGCCCCCTGGTGGCCCGTCCCGCGATAGGACTCCACCATCGAGGACACGTGCATACCGTGATCATTGGAGCCGGCGCCGCAGGGGCTGTCATCGCGGCGCGCCTCACCGAGCATACCCATTTCGACGTGCTGTTGATCGAGGCCGGACCCGACTATGGCGCCGACATCCCCGCCGACCTGGCCAACGGCAAGCAGAACTCTCTTACCGCCCACGACTGGGGCTTCAGCCACCGTCCCTCGTCGCGCATGCCCACCCTGCCCATGCCCCGAGGTCGAGTCGTAGGCGGCAGCTCGGCGGTAAACACCTGCATCGCCCTGCGTGGCCAGCCCAAGGACTATGACGAGTGGGCCGATCTCGGCCTCGACGGCTGGTCCTGGGAAGACTGTTTGCCTGCCTTTAAGCGGCTCGAGACCGATGTCGACTTCGGAGAACGGCCACACCATGGCTCCGAGGGCCCGCTCAGGGTACGCCGCCACCCGCCCTCGGAACTCGTTCCCTGGCAGGCCGCTTTCCTCGAGGGCTGTAGCGAGCTCGGCGTCCCGGACTGTGAGGACACCAACGCGCCAGGCGCTACCGGGGCCGGTGTGCACGCGATGAACAAGTTCGACGGAAGACGCCTGTCTGCGGCCGAGGCCTGGCTCACTCCCGAAGTTCGCGCGCGTCCAAACCTGACCCTCCAAGACCGCACAACGGTGCATCGGGTTCTGGTACGCGAGGGACGCGTACAGGGTGTCGAGGTCGAGCGCGGCGGCGAGGTGCAAACCATCGCCTGCCACCGCGTGGTGTTGTGCGCTGGCGCCTTCGGCACGCCAGGCATTCTGATGCGCTCGGGAATCGGACCCAAGAAAGAGCTTGAACGTCTCGGTGTCGAGGTGGTTCGCGACGTTCCCGCTGTGGGCTCGCGACTCCTCGATCACCCCGGCAGCGCGCTGTTCTTTAGGCCCACCGCCGCCGCCGCCTGGAACCGGGACCACCCCTTGATTCAAGCCGTCGCGCTGATCGAGCCCGACGGCGAGAACACGAACACCCTGCAGCTCCAAGCGGGCTCGTGCATGCCGACAAAGTGGGGTTCACCACGGGCGGTGTCCATGATGGTTTCCCTGTGCAAACCGAAGAGCGTCGGCCGACTTCGCTTCGAGAGTGCCAACCCAAACGCCCTGCCGACGATCCACTCGAACCTCTACGACCATCCGGACGACGTGGCCCTCGCCGCAAAGGGCTTACACATGCTCGGACGACTGGCCGACAGCAAGGCCATGCGGGATCTGGGCTGGTGCTTCTACCCCACCCGGTTCGTCGCCTCACGCGAGCCGCTCCTTCGCCGCTGGGTTCCCTACGCCTGCGACAGTGGCTACCACCCGTGCGGCACAGTCCCGATGGGCAAGGCCACCGATAGCCGAGGCCGAATCCAGGGGGTGGCTGGCCTGCGGGTGGCCGATGCCAGCCTGTTCCCGACGATTCCGGCGAGCAATATTCATGTACCTACGCTGATGGTCGGAGAGCGATTTGGCGAGTGGCTCGCTGCAGACCTCACGTAGGCATTTGCCTACAACGAACCCGGTCGACCGAACACAAACGCGCGCTCCCAGAGGACGAGGGCACGCCAACATGCGCTGCTGACCAGCCACCCGTAATCCGCACCTCTGAGGCCTCCTTGGATGACTCGGTGGGCCACTGCCTGCCGTCGCGGATTCCGAGGCCCCGAATACCCCAGAAGGCGGTATTTACTATTCAGAAGCTAACCATTTTAGCTTAAAATAGATTATTAGTGCTCAAATGTTGCTCAAAAACTATTCAGCATTACAATCATGAAGAACCCATACCGGAGAGCCGGACATGAACTGCCTATCCCTCGTACCTGTCATCCTTGCCTTAGCCGTCGCACCTGCATGCGCCAAACCGCCCCAGGCCGAAACCACTCAGGAGGCCCCCATGGCCGCATCCTTGGACTTCAAGGCGATGAAGCTGACCGCGCTCGATGGGTCCCCGATGGCAGCTTCGCAGCTCGACGGCAAAGCGGTCCTGTTCGTTAACGTGGCAAGCAGGTGCGGCTATACAAAGCAGTACGAGGGCCTGCAGGCGCTGTTCGAGGCGAAGAAGGACTCCGGCCTGGTCATCGTCGGTGTTCCGTCCAACCAGTTCGGTGGGCAGGAGCCAGGGTCTCCAAAAGAGATCGCTTCCTTCTGTAAAATGAACTTTGGCGTCACCTTCCCACTGCTTGAGAAGCAAGATGTGAACGGGTCCAAACGGTCAGACCTATACAGAAAGCTGATAGGCTCCGCGCAGGGTGGCGGCAGCGATGTGTCCTGGAACTTTGAGAAGTTCCTCGTGGACCGCAACGGCAGCGTGGTCGGTCGCTTCAAGAGCGGCGTCACGCCCGAGAGCTCCGAGTTGGATGCTGCCATTAACGAGGCATTGGGCGCATAGACGCTCGCAGAACGCCCCGAGCTTCTTGCGCAGGGGACGCTGGGCGAACCCCTGCCGCGCAACAATCCGCGGATCCGGGAGCACCATGAGGTTGTGCCGGTGCATACCTTGCTCAATGTAGATGAACGTCCGTCCCTGCTCGCCGTCGCCGTCGATGGAGAATTTTTCCTGTAAGGTGGCGCCATAAAAGCATCCGATTGATTGCCGCATCAAACCGCATGCTTCGGCTGTAACCGTAGACATCTTCTGCACCGGATGATGTTCACTCACATGCGGTCACTCAGGCGCTCCAGCATGCGTTCGCGGCGTGTCTTAGAGGTGCCGTACCAGCTCTGCGTAGCCGGTTTGGAGTTGCAGGATACGGCCCCGCCATCGGATCCGTAAACGGAGGTGGAGGAGAGGTAGCCGTTGTTGAGGAAGTAGATGGGCGCCTGTGGAGCGACTTGGCTGAGGATGTGCAGCAGAACCACGCTGTGGGTGTGTCACGAGGTGGTGGCGAAGATTCGCTTACGTATGCGGGCGAGATGAGCGGGAAAGTCAGTCATGGCGCGGGTGTAACCCAGACCCGTCCTGGCCGTTTAGCGCCACGGCCTTGCGACGAGACGCCCCGACTCGGAATCGTGTCAGGTACCGAGCAGTTGCTTGACTCGGTCTAACAGCGCTGAAGGCTGATACGGTTTAGGCATCAAGTTCGCTTTGAGTTGAGCGTGCAAGTCACTGTGCAGATGTGGCTGTTCGAAGTAGCCACTGGTCAGTTGAATCTTGACGCTCGGGAACCGCTGGTGGACCTGGGTCGCCAAATCAAACCCGTTCATGCCGGGCATCACGACATCGGAGATCATCAAGTGAATGTCGTGGTCTTCCAAGATGACAAGCGCCTGTTTGGCGTCCTCCGCTTGAAAGACGTCGTATCCTCGCGCGGTCAGCACGCGCGTTGTCATACTGAGAATTGCGGATTCATCATCGACCAGCAAAATATTACCCGTCCCATCTCTGTCCTGCGCTTCGGCGACGGGCTCGCTTTGTTCAATAGGGTAGAAATGGCGCGGCAGGTAGAGGCAAAACATCGAGCCGACGTCGAGCTTCGACTCGACCTGGATACCACCGCCGGCATGCTTGACGAAGCCATAGACCTGAGTCAACCCGAGCCCTGTCCCAAGCTGCCCCTTCGTGGAGTAATACGGCTCGAAGATCCGGGAGACCACGTCCGCCGACATCCCAGTGCCCGAGTCGCGGACAGAGACGCACAGGTAGTCCCCCTCCGGCAAGACCAGCTCGTTTCCCACGGGTAGAGCGACGTTGGCGGTCGTAATTTCGATGGAACCCGCGCCGTCCATGGACTGCATTGAGTTGATGCAAAGGTTGAGCAACGCGTCCTCGAAGTTGCTGCGGTGAATCCACACACACCACGGGTCGGGCGACAACGTTATTTTCAGTCCAATGCGATGCGTCAGCGTCTTTTGAAGCATGTGCCGCATGCCATCAATGATATCGTTGCCGTTCGATGTTTGACCGGTTGCGGACTTGCCATCGGTGTACGACAGGAGCTTGCGGGTCAGCTGCGCGCCGCGTGTGGCCGCGTGGATGATGTCGTCAGCGCATAGTCCGAGCTCCTCGGCATCGTTTGCTCCGCTCGTCACATCTTCGCGGATGACGGAGGCCGTGCCCAAGATAATCGTGAGCAGGTTGTTGAAATCGTGCGCGACGCCGCCCATCAGCTTGCCGACGGCGTCCATCCGTTGCACACGACGCAGGTGCTCCTCTCGCTGATGTTCCCGGGTCACATCCTTGAAAGACGCATTGTAGAGAACGATTGCGGCCGCGGTGCTGGGCAAACGGTCGGACTGAATCTGCAGCAAGACCTCTTGGTCATCCCCACGGATGTACGGCGTGACGATGGCTTTACCAAGCTCGTTGGCGATGCTCCAATTTGGCAGGAGGGTGTCCATGCGCGCGTGAATCAAGGCGTCCGCCTGAACCCCCAAGATCCGGCCCGCTGAGCGGTTGGCGGAGAGAATCGTGCCCTCGGCGTCGAAGCTGATCACCCCCTCAAACAGATTGTCTAAGACGGCCGACTGAAGCGCAAAGCTGTCTCGCAACTCACGCGTGCGCTCAGCGACCTGAGCCTCGAGGGACTCATTGAGTTGCTGTAATTTGTCATTGACCGATCTAAGCTCTGCACGCGCTTTGTATTGTTCGCTGTAGTCACGGACGACAGTCAGCAGCGGCGCCAACCCTTGTCGCGGCGTCGGGCGCACGGTCATCTCGATGGGAAAAGAATAGCCATCCGACCGAACCCATAGACCTATCATCGCGGACATGCCGCCCGACGAATGAAGCCACGTCGGCGCCATCGGCGAGCCGTCCTCTTGGCGTGTGAACTGCTGCATCGACATGTTGAGCAGTTGGGTACGGGACTGTCCGAGCATGTCGCAGGCGACGCTGTTTACATCGGCGATGACGCCATTGCTGTCGTGAAGAAACACCGCCTCGCCAGAGAAGTTGAGCGCTTCAAGCGCATCTAAAAAGTCCACCAGCTCTCGAAATGCGGCGAGCATGCCGAGAATACGCCCTTGCTCGTCTCGTAGAGGGACGTAGACAATCACCCACTCTTTGCCGATGGTGTGGGTCAACCCTCGAAATTTTTCACCGCGGCGGTACACCTGTTGGGTGACTTTTTCGTTCGCACGGGTGCCCAAGGCCCGGTTTACGGCCCCCCCCGCGACGGCCGTTGTCGAAACACGCACGTTCTCGTGAAAGATCGTGCACCCAAAGCCGTGTGTCTTTTTAATCTTGTCGACAATGGCGGAGCTGGCGCTCAAGCGGAGTTCACCCGCCATGAGTTCCCCATTCACTATTGCGAGGTCACCCAGAGCGCAGAGTTGAGCCCGGGCATCACGCAATGCTGCGTCTGCCAAATCCAGCGCATTAGGCGACCCTAACGCCACGGAACTCCCAATAGCTCATCAACCGGCCCCTTGGTGTGCACGGTCTAGTATCAACGTCGACGCCAGACGTCCATAATGGGCCTAATTACCCTAGCCACGGGGCGCCCCTGGCAGCGTATTGCCATCGACCACTATTTCACACGTCCGGTTCTGTAGGGCCGGCCAGGCGACGCATAAATCGTGTTCATCTGCCTCCAGCCCGCATCTCAGTACTTGACCGAGCACCCGTAGGACTTGGTCTCGCTGGTCGCCACTGCCTTGCCCGACTGCATTTCGGTGAGCGCGGCAGAGACGTAGTTTTTGGTGTCGCCACTGGCCTTTCCGAAGGGCGCGTTGTCGAGGGCACCCGCGTAGGCCACCAGGCCCTCTGCATCGATGATGAACATCTGTGGCGTGGTCTTGGCACCGTAGGTTCGGCCAACCTTACCGTCTTCGTCGAGCAGAATGGGGTGATCGATTTTCCACTCGGCGGCCGCGGCCTTGTTGACGTCGAGGCCGCTGCCCGATTTGCCCTTGGCGCTGCTGTTGATGGCCAGCCATATCACCGTTTCACCATCGGCCACCTTGGCTGCTTGGTCGGCGAGCGGGCCGTCAGCATGGGCGTATTCCACGTAGGGGCAACCCGGATTGAACCACTCCAGCACCACCGTCTTGCCCTTGAGTTCGGACAATTTGACCGTCTGGCCATCGAGGTCTTGCAGCGAAAAGTCAGGCGCTGCCTTACCCACCGTGACGTTATCGGCGGAAGCAGTACCTACCAGAAAGAACAGCGCAGATAGGGACAGGGACAGGGACATGGATTACTCGCGTTTAAAGATGGGGTTCTAAGGTCATGGCCAATTTAACGGAGGGATTGAGCGCCAGGTTCACAACGTTGTCCCGAGTTGTTTGCGGTTGTGACATCAACTCCCGGATTCGAGGGCACCACCGGAGTGAGGGCCTCCGTAGACGGACAGACTTTAGACGGTGAACCCAGCGCCGAGGTCGCCTGGGCCTTCCCCTATCGAACGCACGACGGAATCGTCCAGCGCATTGCCACGAACACTCAGACGGGCAAGAGAGTGGCATAATGCGTTGACGTCGACGACGACGGCCGGGAGGGTTCGTGCATCGATCTAATGGGACCGTCAGTTTTCGGGCGTTACGCTGCTTTAACGATCCCAACCTGCGCCCCTTCGCGGGGAAGAAAGGACGGATTGACGAGCGCACCATCGCTTTTCTGGCGAAAGATAACTTTACCCGTCGGGTGTGCGCGGCGCTGGCCCACGAGGGCCTGCTTCCCCTCAAAGAGGTCTGCGAGTCCTTCGAGTTCTTCGAGCGGGTTCGACGAGCCGTTCGTGCGCCGGTCGTCGCCGATCTGGCGGCGGGTCATGGTCTCACTGGGCTTCTGTTCGCGGTTTTCGAGCGCAAGGTGGAGAGCGTGGTTCTGGTGGACACCCATCCGCCGCCGAGTCACATCCGAGTGCTGGATGCGCTCTCCGAGGTTGCGCCCTGGATTCGGCCCAAGGTGCATTGGGTCACCGGCTCCATCGAGGAGGCCCACACCCATCTCGAAAAGGGAACGTCCATCGTCGCCGTGCACGCCTGTGGCGATCGCACCGACCGATGCCTCGATGTGGCCCGGTCAACCGGGGGTCATTTGGCCGTCATGCCGTGTTGCTATCACAAGCGGGTAAAGGGGCCAGATGCGCTTTTTCAAGCCTTGGGTGAAGGGCTCGCCACAGATATCCACCGCACCTACCGGCTAGAGGCTGCTGGCTATCGGGTGCGTTGGTCTCGCATTCCCGAAGTCATCACCCCCATGAACCGGGTCATCATCGCCCAAGTGACCGCACCGTCGCCTTGAAGTGAGCCCCAGCGACCGTTGCAGTGGCAACCTCGTGGCGTGGTCCCAATGGACAGTAAAGCCTTGACCGTGGATACGACAGGCCGCAAACTGCCCCCACCCTCCGCACCGGCGCCATGTACGCATTCCTACTAGTCCTCGTCTTGAGCGCCCTCGCGATGGCCGGCGACACGCCTACCTACCCCGGCTGGGTTCGCGTTCAGAGCGAAGAGGCCTCGGGCGAAGGGCTGCGATGGGACCCGGCGTTGACCGAACAAGGTCCCGCTAACGACCGCTCATTGTCCTGGGATGCGGTGGCCAACCTTCAGACGCTGTCCTCGGCCTGGTATCAGCACACGGGTGTTCTGGGGTGGTTGCTCCCGCCGGTCCCCCTCGACGACGCCGTGCTCGAGTTGGATCGGGTCGCCGTAGAGACATTCTTTCGAGAGCGCGGTTGGCCAGACGCCCAGGTCGAGCTGGTCCGCTCGCCCGCTACGCGACCAACTTTGGAGGACATCTTCTTTGTGGTCGATCTCGATCCCCGCGGAGAGAAGGGTCCCATCTCACCAGATGTCTCCGCTGTGGAACCGGGTTGGAAGGTCTTTCCCGTTGTGAGTGCCTTGGATCGCGGCAGCTTTTTATCGGCCTATGCAGGAGTTCAGGGCGATTGGCTGGGCAGCGGCGCCCAGCCACGTCAAGTCGACGTCCACGCAGAGCTGGGCATTCGAGCGTTCGGCGACGCCACATCCCACGTCCCGTTCGGTGGAAATGTAGGCCCTTGGTCCGATTTCCACCTGCGCTTCGACGAAGGTGTCGCCCCCGCGACCTCGGTGTTTTTAGAAATTGGCGCAGCGTCGAACTTGTGGCCCACCTTAATAGAGGGCCGAGGACAGACGGGAGTGGGCCTGCAATGGGGTCGTTTTCGCAAGTTCAACGGCAACATCGCCCTGCGAGGCGGCCGCTGGAATTCGTGGGCATGGGACGGGCAGCAGGCCAAGTACAATCCTTGGTTTACCGACGTCGATGGCCCCAGGCTGTTCTTGCCCGGGTATTCGTACGGACGGCTGGACCTCACCCTGGTCGCCGATACCACAGACCGATCCGTCTTTCCCCGCCACGGTATGCGCTTAGAGGTCAGCGGCACACCCCTCGGTCTGGCAGCCGACAACCTGTTTTTCGTTGGCGAAGTCGACGCCCGAGTGTTTATCCCATTGGGAAGCCCGCGCTGGGTCTGGGGGCTCCGCGGTCGAGGTGGCGCATTGGTCTACACCGCCCAGGAGGACGTAGATTTATTGGGTGAGCGCTTTCACTTAGGTGGACCCGATATGCGAGCGTGGGGCATACGGCGGGTACGGCCGCCGGGGTATTCGGCGGGGCCATACGACCTGCGAAACGGCGGTGACCTGGTCACCTACTTCAACACGGACATCGCCTGGCATGTGCACCGCGACCTCACCCTGGTGGCATTCTCAGACGTGGGCCGGGTGTGGGAGAGCTCATCGGAAATCGCGCTCAACCAAATGCTGATGGACGTGGGTAGCTCCGTTGCCGTTGCTGCGCTGAAGGGAACGCTTCGGTTAGATTTGGCGTATCGTCCCACGCTTCAGCCGGTGGACGGAGACAGTCGCATCGGTGTACAGCTGTGGTTTAATCTTCCGTTTTAGCCTTCGCTAGCCGATGCCGAGCACATCGTCGTCGCAGAATTGACCGGCTCGAATAACGAGGCCGTGGTCGGAATCGCTCGTCGACAAGCTCTCTAGACGTGAGCCAGAATCGGGGCATCGTACACGGCGCTGGCGCATTCTCACCGCAGGTGACAGTATGGCTACACTCTGGAGATCAGCATGCAACGCTACGGATGGACGGCGATACTCACATTGGTGATGGCCTGCGGCGGCGACGGGGCCGACAGCACCGACAAAGGTGTTGACACTGGGCTGGCAACCGTCACCGAACCTCCAACTGAAGAGACCACGGTCACCCCCTGCGACCCGGTAAACGGAGACGTCGACGGAGACGCCATCAGCGACGGCTGCGACAACTGCCCCGCGCTCGCGAACCCAAGCCAGACCGACACCGACGGCGACAGCACCGGCGACGACTGCGACAGCTGCCCGCTGGACGCCAACGACGACTCCGACGGCGACGGCTCATGCGACAGCGTCGACCTCTGCCCCGGATCGGACGACGCGGCGGATGTCGATGCCGATGGCGTGCCCGATGACTGCGACATCTGCGACGGATTCCCCGACGCGACGGACACCGACGCCGACGGGGTCGCAGACGGTTGCGATGTCTGCGCCGGCTTCGACGACGCCGTGGACACCGATGCCGATGGAACGGCCGACGGCTGCGATGTCTGCGATGGCTTCGACGACACCTTCGACGCCGATGGCGACCTGGTTCCCGACGCCTGCGACAGCTGTCCGATGAGCTTCGATCCCGCCGACGCGGACACCGACTCCGACGGCGTCGGAGATGTGTGCGACAACTGCCCCGACGTCCTCAACGACCTGCAGACGGACACCGACTCCGACGGCGTCGGAGACGCCTGCGACAACTGCCCCGACGACGCGAACCCCATCCAAGACGACGGCGACACAGACACCGTGGGCGACGCCTGCGACATCTGCCTGCTGGGCGACGACAACTTGGACAACGACGGCGACGGGGTGCCGAACGCCTGCGACAACTGCCAGAGCCTAAGCGACAGCGACGGCGACGGCATCGTGGACGACTGCGACGTGTGTCCTCTCGGAGACGACAACGTCGATGGCGATGGCGATGACGTGCCGGACGCCTGCGACATCTGCCCAGGTGTTCCCGATGCAGACACCGACCTTGACGGCGCTTTCTGCGACGTGGACTGCGACGACAACGACCCCCTAAACGCGCCTGGCTTCATCGAAGACTGCGCCGACGGTGGCGACAACGACTGCGACGGGTTGGTAGATTGTCTAGACAGCGACTGCGCCAGCGACCCCGGGTGCAGCACCTGCGGCAACGGCGCCGTCGATGGGTCAGAGCAATGCGACGACGGCAACCAGTGCCTGTACGACGGCTGCTCCGACAACGTCACTGGTGCGGTCGACGAGTGCACCTTCGAGCAGTCGCTGGTCTTCACCGCGATGGAGATCGGCGCCGGAGCCACGGGCTTCGACTTGGACGGCGACGGCACCATCGACAATGTGCTGGGTGGCAACGGCATCTTGGCCGGCGAGCTGAACACCGCGCTCAGCGACGCACTGAACGACGGCTCGCTGGCCCAGGCGCTGACGCTCGGGGACTTGGACAACGTGCCATACAGCGGCACCGGAATCGCCGGCTACAGCGACGATCCCGATGCGGTGCTCTCGATGTACGACACCGTCGATCCAAACTGTTTGGCCACGCTGCCGCCGCCCTGGATCACGGGGCCGTGGCCAGTAGACCTGTACAGCGACTCCGACGACTGGGATCTGGTGGCCTGCACGGGCCCCGCGATCATCACCGACGCCGACAACGCGGCGAACGGCATCTACCCCACGGGGGGTGGCCAGCTGGCAAACCCGCCACCCGCTGCGCCGTATCTACAGCAGCAGACCAACGTCATCTCGCTGCCATTCGGAGACACCACGCTGGACTTGTACCGGGGTAAGCTCGAAGCCACAGTGACCAATGACGGCACCCAGATCGACGGACTAATCAATGGCGTGCTCGGAGGCGCCCTGCCTGGGGGAACGCTGTGGAGTTTGGTGGTGGGCGGCGACTGCCCGACCGCCCTGCACGCGGTCCTGGCCTTGGGCACGAACGCAGACATCGACCTGGACGGCGGCGGCATCGAGCCCATGGGCGTGTCCTGCACCGGCGGGTTCTTCGGCTGCATCATCCCGTGCTTCGGCGCGTCCTGGACCCTCGACGCATGTGTGGACGACACAGGCACCGTCATCCCAGACACAGACGTGAATGGCGACGGGCTGGTGGGGGACGGCGAGTGCTACCTCGATCCCCGAATGGCAGACGGCTTCTCCGCCGGGATCGCGTTCACCGCCGACCCGATCAACATCACCTCGCAGGTGAGTGACACCACCTTCTGCCCCTAATTTTAGCGACCGAGAGGATGGCGTGGGGGCCGATTCCGGTCGAAAAAAGACAACCCAGACTGAGGCCGAGGTTCGCGAGAATCTGCGAAGGGCCCCGGCAGCTGCTTCTACCCAGGAAGTGACGAGCAGCTTCCCGTTCATAAATTCGTCGAGCAGTGCGACATCGCGCTTGGAATGTTGGGGCGGTATACTGGCGCAGGAGATGCACGAATGCTTCGGATCCTCAACGCCCCAAAATCGCCGTTTCCCCCCGCGCAGAGGCGCCTCTAATGTCACTGCGGATCGCCCAGGTCTGTCGGGTGGGGTGGCCTAAGATCGGCGGCATGGAGACGGTGGTCCACGAGCTGTCGCGGGTCCTGAACCAGCGGGGACACGACGCCCAGGTGTTCACGCTCCAGCGCTCGCCATCAGCGGAACGCACCTGGCTACCCGCTGGGGTGCATCAAGGCGTGCACTACCATCGACTTCCACGCGTGGGGCCTGTAAAATATCCGTTCGCGCTTGGTATCCGGAGGGCCGTTCAGGACTTCGACCTCGTGCATGTACACGGCTTAGACGGCTTCGCAGATGTATTGGTTGGGGGTGCGGTGCCGGTTGGCGTCAGCACCCATGGTGGCTTCCTCCACACAGAGCGGCACCGGTGGCTGAAGCGATTGACGCTTCGCACCCTGACCCGTCGCACCCTCGGTCTTGCCGACGCCGTTTGGTTCACGTCGGCGACGGACCGCCGCGCGCTGTCGCCCACCCGGGCAACCGGCTCGGTGTTGCCAGATGGACTGGCTTTGTCCGAATTTCTCAGTCAAAAACGTCGACCGAAGCCAAATCGATTCGTGGTACCGGGCAGGGTGGATGCCAACAAGGGCATCGATGATTTATTGAAATTGTTGGGGCCCATTCGGCGCTCTCTACCCGATGATTGGCAGCTCGACGTCCTCGGTCCCGGTCACGAACCCGACATCGCGGCGCTGCAGAAACTCGCAGCAGACCAAGGGTTGGCCCAGCGGGTTGTCTTTCACCGCGGTGTACCGCGCCGGGCGCTCCTAGAAGCACTGGCCACCTGCCATCATGCAATTCTACCAAGCCGCTACGAGGGTTTTGGACTGGCGCTTGTGGAGTGTATGGCAGCGGGTGTACCGGTCATCGCCTCGGCGATTACGCCGCACCGGGACCGCATGGACGGAACCGGGACCTGCATCGAGCTGCGCAGGCCTCGCGCTGGCGAGAAGCTACTACAGGCGCTGTTGCAACCCTCCGGTAATGATATCGAGGCCCGTCGGGCGTCTCGTGTGCACGATTGGTCGAATCGCGTGTTGGCCTATGAAGACGCCTATCGCACGCTGGTGGCCGGGTGAAGGTATTGCTGGTTAGTTCCGGGGGTGGCCATTTGGCCCATTTGTGGCGGCTAAAACCCTGGTGGTCAACGCACGAAAGAGTGTGGGCCGTGGTGGACACCCCAGACGCACGGGCTCGGTTGGCGGGGGAACAGGTCGTGTGGTTTCGCGGACCGACCCAACGAGATCTGTCCAAGGCGGCGGTAAACGCGGTTCACGCGCTGCGGATGTTGAGAAAACACCGTCCTGAGCTGGTCATGAGCACCGGCGCGGCGCTCGCGGTGCCTTACTTCTGGACGGCGCGAGCGCTCGGCATCTCGACGGTGTTCATCGAGGTGATCGATCGGGTAGACAGACCGTCCCTCAGCGGTCGACTGGTGGCCCCGGTGGCCAGTCGGGTGCTGGTACAATGGCCAGAGTTGTTGGCCCATTATTCAAACGCCCAATTGCTCGGACCGATGTGGTGACCCGATGATCTTCGTCACTGTGGGCACCCACACTGCGCCTTTTGATCGGTTGGTTCGGGCCGCGAGTACGCTCGCCGACCTCGACACGGTGGTGGTGCAGCGCGGTAATTCCCTAGAGCAGCCTGAAGGCTGCCGGTTCGAGGATGCGATGTCGCCCGAGCAATGGCAGCACCACATCGAGACCGCATCGGTGGTGGTCACCCACGGCGGTACGGGGTCGATCTTTGCTGCGCTGGCCCACGGTGTGCCCTTGGTCGTGCCACGTCGTCGATTATGGTGCGAGCACGTGGACGACCACCAGGTGGCGTTCGCCCAACACCTTGGAGACCGCGTGCGGGTGGTTCACAACGTCGACGGTTTGCGAGACGCCGTGATGCAGGCACTCGAACAGCAGCGCCAGCCGGCCACACTCCGAGATCCCGACGAGCTGTGTCGAAGCTCCGACAGGTTGATTCGCGGCTGCGTGCCCTGTTCGCGGTTCGCTAGCAACCGGACCCTTTTTGTCCCATGGGGACGCAAGCCCGAACGCTGTCATTGCTGATGTTGCGGCCATTGGTCTGGTTGCGAAGGATGTAGCCTGGGTGACGGGCTAAGCCGCGGGTGGGCATGCAGAAAAGAGACTTCCGTCGGTGCGCCCTTCGCCGAAGGGGTCTGTGGTGGTGATGACGACCGACTTACCCTTTGGTTTGGCGGACACAAAACGCTCGGAGCCCTCGAAGTGCGCCATAGCCGTGTTGGCCGCACCCTTGGCGCCGCCCTTGAAACAGATCAGTCCGGGGTCTCCTCCCCAAAGGTCCATCACGGCACTTGCGAGTTCGTCGCCGTTCTCTACTCGGTCGCCACGAACCCACCAACTTGCAGAGGTTTTCTTTTCGGGCGAGCGCTTAGAGCCGCCACCACCGCAGGCCAAAATTAGACCGACGGTGCACAAGGTAATGGGTACGAATTTCGCGTTCGAGTACGACACTTGGACTCCTGTGAAGGGGCCCGTTTTCGAAAGCCCGGGACCGGAATCATCTTACGCGTTCGGGCTGCTGGATTGTGCCGACGACCCGATTCGCACGTCTTGAACGAACGGGCCGTCGACTTGGCGTGTGGGCTACGGCAGCGCGAGGTTGACGCGGAACCAGGATTCCTTGTTGCCGGAGTATGCGCTGCACGATGGGCTCGACCAGGCCCACGAAATGCTGTTGGCGGTGAGCTCGGCCAGGTTGGCCGAGTTCCAGGGGTGGTACGAACAGGTGTCAGCCACGGCCCAGCCGCTGTCGTTGAAGCTGACGTCGCCGAACGTGACACCGGGGTTGACGTTGGTGGCCAAGAAGCTGCCGTTGTCATCCGTTCGGGCCACAATCACGCCGTCTACTTCGACAAAGGCGCCCAGTCCCACCGCGCCATTGCCCACATCCCAGACATGGAAGGCGAAGGTGTGGTCGCCCGACTCAAGGGTGGCTTGGTATTCGGTCTCGTGGCTCCACCAGTTGTCGCCTACGCCAAAGGGGATTTCATCGCCGTCCGCGTAGGCGGTGATGGAGTCGTCTCCGGAGTACACCACTCGCACGTCGTACTCGGTGACCTCGCAGGGCGGGGCCTCGCCAGTGATGGCGAAGAAGTGGTTGTACGCGTTGTCGCAGGCGTTCTGGTTGGCGGTGGGGTTGTCGTCGCAGTCCAGGGCCTCGCAATAGGCATTGCACTGTCCGAAGGCCTGGCCGTTGAAGTCATCACAGCCCCCCGCTGCAGGTGGATTGGCGAAGGCGGCGGTGGTTAGAAGCAGTTGAATGAGCATCTTGTTCTCCTCGAGTATTTTCGATACAGAACATGTAGGTTGCCGGGTATCTCATGCCATCTCACACATACCACACTACAGCCCTATAGGGCAGTTAAAACCATCACTATAACATAGGCAGGCGAGAGCCTACGCTCCAGCCCCACAATAGGGACGCGCCTAACCCTCGTGCAGCGCAAGCTCGCGCAGCTCGCCCGTCTTGCTGTGAACTGCCACCAGCCGGTGATTGTTGGTGTCGGCCACGATCAGAAACTCGCCCCAACGGTCGATGCCCGAGGGCTCCCACAGCTGATCGGGGCCGCCGGCCAGGGTGCGCACGACCGGCCCGCCGTGCAGGTCGATGGCCTTGATCTTGTGGTTGTAGGTGTCGGCCACGAACAGGGTGTTTTCGCCAGCGGTCACGTCGAGCGGGTGCTGCAGCAGGGCGATCTCCGCCGCTCCGTCGACGTCTCCAAAGTCGAACAGGCCCTTGCCGACCACCGTAGCCACCTGGCGTTCCGAGAGGTCGAGGGCGCGGATGCTGCTGGTCTCGCTGTCGGCGAAGAACAAGTAACTGCCGTGCAGCGCCAGGCCGCTGGGCTGCGCGAGGGCCGCCTCATCGAAGCCGCCGTCCACATGGTCCTCACGACCGCTGCCGGCGAATGGACCAAAGCGGCCTTCCTCGGGCAGGTAGATCCAGATTTGATGGGAGCCGGCCATGGCGACCAGGACGACGTGGTTTCCGGCCTCACCGCTGATGGCGACGTCCCACGGCGAGCGGAGGTCGACCTGCAGGGGGTCGCTGGAGGTTGGGCCGCCCATGCCGCGTTCACCGGTTCCCGCCACGACCGTGAGCGCGCCGGTGTTGACGTCGATGCGCTTGAGCTGGTGAGCGCCGGCGTCGGCGATGTACAGGTTTTCGTCCCAACGGGACATCCCCTGTGGGGCGACGAACCCATCGTAACGGCGTTTTACCTGCACGAAGGGCCAGCCATCGTCGTCGGCTTCAAGGGAGCAGGCGACCACCTGACCGTGGCCACTGTCGGCGATGTACAGCTGGGAACAGCCCGACGCCGGCCCCACGCCTTGGACCGTCGCGGACGGCCAGACACTGACCTTCCCGGGAAAGCGCAACGCGCCGGAGGGGGCCGCTTCGCGAGGGACAACGGTCGCCCCTTCTACCCGTTCACCCGCGTCTCGTGCCTCGGAGAGCAGCCCTTCGACCACCCGGATCAGCGTCTTGCGCGGCACCTCGCCCGACTGCTGCCAGGCGACCTTTCCGTTCACGTCGAGGACCACAAGCGTAGGCCAGGACTTAACGGCGTAAGCGCTCCAGACGGT
>JAACDH010000428.1 GCA_009936995.1 Rhodobacterales bacterium | reverse complement strand
CCTCGACGTAGATCCGAACATCTCCGCCACCTGCTGGGAAGAAGCCAGGGCGGGCCATCGTCGCCGACACCTCTGCGCCCATCAGCCGCATCACCGCTAAGTAGGAGGCGTCGAGGAACGAGAAGGGAGGCGCCGACATGGCGTGGGTGCCGCCCTCGACACGGAGCTCGGACTTGCCCGAGGTCTGAAGCAGTGCCGGCAGCACACTCTGAAGCACCAGCGACGTGCTTCCGGCCGAGCCCACCGCGAAGTGGTGACGACCGGCCACACAGCCCACCGGCTCGAACACGAGCTCATGGGACCCCAGGGCCGCACCCGTGACCTTGGCCTGGCCGATGGCTTGGGCCGCACGCACACACGTGAGGTGCTGGCGGAGAAGGCCCGACTTCCGACGACGACCGCGAATGTGGTGCAGCTCAAGCGGCTGGCCGGTGACCAGCGACAGGGCGAGCGAGGTGCGCAAAATCTGGCCGCCGCCTTCGCCATGGCGGCCGTCGATGGTGATCATGACAAACTCCTAGAGCCGGCTTCCGAGGGAGGGAAACCGGCAGATTCGGGGGACTCAGCCCTTGACACAAACGACCTGACGGAGGGTGTGCACGACCTCGACAAGGTCGGACTGAGCCGCCATCACAGCGTCGATGTCCTTGTACGCCATGGGCGTCTCGTCGATGACAGAGGCGTCTTTGCGGCACTCAATGCCCTCGGTGGCCTTCTCGTGGTCGGCGACGGTGAACCGACGCTTGGCTTCACCACGGCTCATTCGCCGACCGGCGCCGTGGCTGCACGAACAGAAGGACTCGGGGTTGCCCTTGCCGCGAACGATGTAGGACCGCGCGCCCATGCTGCCAGGAATAATTCCAAGCTCGCCCTTTCCAGCGCGCACCGCGCCCTTGCGCGTGACCCACACACTCTCGCCGTAGTGGACTTCCTTGGCCACGTAGTTGTGGTGACAGTTGACCCCGGCCACCCACGCATCAAAGCGGGGCAGCGCGTCGTTTTCGGCGAGGGCCTCCATGACATGGCGCATCATCACCTCACGGTTCTTGCGCGCAAAGTCCTGCGCGAAGCCGACGGCATCGATGTAGTCCTTGAAGTGGGACGACCCTTCGGGGATGTAGGCCAAGTTCGCGTCCGGCAGGTTGATGAACCACCGCTTCATGTCCTTCTTCGCAAGTGCGATGAAGTGGCTTCCGATCCGGTTTCCGAGCCCTCGCGAGCCGGAATGGAGCATGACCCACACACGGTTCGCTTCGTCGAGGCACAGCTCAATGAAGTGGTTGCCGCTGCCGAGAGTTCCCAGATGGACGGCGCTGTTGCACTTTCGAAGCTTGGGGTGGCGATCGCACAGAGACTCGAAGTCGTCGACCATTACCGACCACTCCTTGGCCACCGTGTCGGGCAGGTTGCCCCAGGCGCCCTTGTCTCGGCGACCGCCGTTGTGCGTGCGACCGTGGGGGACCGCAGCTTCGATGGACGACCGGATTCCGCGCAGAGAATCGGGCAGATCAGACGCCGAAAGTGACGTCTGGCACGCCATCATCCCACAGCCAAGGTCCACACCCACTGCAGCGGGCACAATCGCACCCTTCGTCGGGATGACCGATCCGATCGTCGCCCCCATTCCCCAGTGCACATCGGGCATCGCAGCGACCCACTTGTGCACGAACGGCAGCGAAGCGGAGTTGAGCAACTGTTCCTTGGCGTTGTCTGCCACCTCCACGCCGCGGGTCCAGCACTTTACGGGGCGCCCACCATCGCGACGAAGAACATCAAACTGAGACATGACCACTCCAACGCAGGCGGCGAGGTCGGGCGGGGTGCCTGCGGTCTTGCCGCGCCCGACACCAGATAAGCAGAGCACAAGGCGTGCCAACTCTTAGTATCGGGCCCACGTTTCCCCACGACCGCCTTCCAGCAGGCTCTTTCGGCAGGAAATATCCAGGCCACACATTCCAGCTCGATACAATCATGTATCCAGCATTATAGTAGCGAGATATTATTATAAGGTCATCTCACCATGATGGTCCACGGAGACATACCACCCCGAACGTCACGGCATCCCACGACATGTCACAGTCGGGTCGAGAGACGTTGGACGGTCGAGATCGCCCGTGTATGAGGGGGCTTCAGGATGCCTGTGCCACGCGAATCGAGGAAGCCACCGATGAACGCCACCCCCGACCTACTCCGCCCCTGGACCGGACCCATGGGCGGCGTACCTCCCCTCGACAAGGTCGACGTGCCTGCACTCCGCGTGAGCCTCGACGCTGCCATAGAAGACGCCCAGGTCGAGCTGGCAGCCCTTCGCGCACTCGACACCGAGGGCACCTTCTCCGATACCGTGCTTCCGCTCGACCGACACGCCGACGTGCTCGAGCTGGTCGAGAGCGTCTACTACAACTGGGCCTGGGCCCACGCTTCCCCTGAGCTCCGAGAGCTCCGACGCGAGATGGAGCCGCGCATCTCCGCCCGCAACGACGCGCTCTACGGCGACACCGCGCTGTACGCTCGGGTGCGCAACGTGGCCGAGAACGGTGATCTCGATACCATTCAGAAGCGTCTGGTGCAGCGGATGCTCGAGCGCTTCGAGGACGCCGGTGCCCATCT